>JAZBOI010000122.1:0-6854 GCA_036351095.1 Bacteroidales bacterium
ACACCCTCAAACACTCATCCCCCGGCAAAAGGAGGCAGCAGGGCTATCTCATCTCCATCCGACAGCTTCTTATTCCCCCGGGCAAGGGTCTTATTAACTGAAATATTAAACTTATTATCTGCAAAGGACGGGTATTGTGCCAGCATATGTTTCCTGAGGTCTTCGAGACTGCTGACAGAATCCAGTTCGATCTCATTTCTGCCTGCCTCCTCGGCCAGTATACCAAATAATAATACCTTGACTTTCATATTTTTCTCCTTTATCAATGGGCTTCTTTCTCCTTTATCAATGGGCTTCAAGCCAGTTGTTTCCAAAACCGTGGTCCACTACCAGGGGGACATCCAGCCTGCATGCCTGTTCCATCTCCCTTACAACCATATCTCTCAGGGCATGTTTGTCTGTTTCGGCAACCTCAAAAATGAGTTCATCATGCACCTGCAATATCATTGAGGCCTTCAGTCCCGAGTGCTTCAGGTTGTTGTGAATATTTATCATTGCTATCTTAATAATATCGGCAGCTGATCCCTGTATGGGCGCATTTATCGCATTTCGCTCAGCATTGCTTCTGAGAAGTGAGTTACGCGACTGTATATCACGGAGGTAGCGTTTGCGTCCATACATGGTCGTTACATAGCCATCCTGGCGTCCTTTTTCTATGCTTTCCTCCATGTATTTCTTTACCCCGGGATAGCTTCCAAAATAGCCGTCTATAAGATCCTTTGCCTCGGTCCGGCTTATATTAAGTCTCTGCGACAGCCCGAAAGCTGAAATGCCGTATATAATGCCAAAATTGGCTGTTTTTGCCCTGGCCCTCATTTCACGGGTCACCTCCCCGGGTTTTACACCGAAGATCTTGGCGGCTGTGGCCGAATGGATATCCTGTCCGCCCAGGAAATCTTCCTTCATACTGCTGTCGCCGCTCAGATGAGCCATCAGCCTCAGCTCAATCTGTGAATAGTCAGCCGACAGGAACACATTGCCTTTATCCGGAACAAAAGCTTTCCTTATTTCCCTGCCACTCTCATCCCTGATGGGTATATTCTGCAGGTTGGGATTGTTGGAACTGAGCCTGCCGGTGGATGCTATGGCCTGGTTGTAAGATGTATGTATCCTTCCTGTCTTTTTGCTTATCAGTTCAGGCAGTGCCTCCACGTAGGTGGACAGCAGTTTTTTCAGACCCCGGTATTCCAGCACCCTGTTAATGATGGGATGCCTGTCGCTTAAACGCTGCAGGGTCTCTTCGTTGGTAACATACTGCTGTGTCTTTGTTTTCTTTGCCTTATCATCCAGTTTCAGTTTCCTGAACAGTATATCCCCCAGCTGCCTGGGTGATCCTATATTGAACTCCACACCGGCCAGTTCATATATTCCCTCCTCCAGGTCTTTTATCTTTTCTTTCAGTACAACTGAATATTCCTTCAATGACTCTTTGTCAAGCCTCACACCTTTTCTTTCCATCCCTGCCAGTACCGGTATCAGTGGCATCTCTATCTCCCCGGCCAGATTTAATAGCTTCTCCTTCTCCAGCCTTTCATAAAACTTTTGCTTTAATTGATATGTTATATCAGCATCTTCTACAGCATATTCAGTTAATTTATCTACAGTCACAGAACGCATATTTCTCTGCTTCTTCCCTTTCTCGCCAATAAGTGATTCGATACTTATGGGTTTATATTTGAGGTAGGTCTCTGCCAGGTAGTCCATATTGTGTCTCATATCCGGTTCCAGCAGGTAATGGGCTATCATGGTGTCGAAGAGCTGCCCTTTGACTTCAATGCCATAGTTATTAAGTACCTGTATATCAAATTTAAGGTTTTGTCCCACCTTCATGCTTTTCTCGTTTTCAAAAAGCTCTTTGAAAATACCGATGTTTTCCTTAACTGCCTTATCATCTTCAAAATAAACCAGCCAGCCCTTATTGTTTTCCCAGGAAAAGGAGATGGCTATCAGTTCAGCTTCGAGGGGATTCAGCGAGCTTGTTTCGGTGTCGAAGCAAAACTCATTAAGCTTCAGCAGCTTATCCGCAAGCTTCTTCATCTCTTCTTTTGTCTCAACCCTGGAATAATCATGTTTCCTGTCGCCCAGTGTTTCCAGGTCAGTGGCAGTGCCTGGCGACACCCCCGCGGTCTCGAACAATGAGCCCTGGAAGGAGTCGCCGCTTTTTTCTCCTGTCATCTTGTCCCCGGCATTTTTCTCCGCCTGGGTCACATCCAGCTTCTCTGCCAGGCTCCTGAATTCCAGCTCCGTAAAGAGGGCCTTCAGTCTGGGCCTGTTCATCTCCTTCCTGAGCATCTCTTCCTCATTGAGACTGAAGGGCACTTCTGTCTCTATGGTAACAAGCTTCTTGGAAAACAATATTTCCTTGCTGTTATTTTCTATTATCTCCTTCTGCTTCCCCGTGAGTTTATCACTGTTCTTAATAAGGTTTTCAACGCTCCCGAACTCTGATATCAGCTTTTTGGCCGTTTTCGGTCCTATTCCCGGGGCTCCCGGTATATTGTCTGCACTATCGCCCATAAGTGCAAGAATATCTATTACCTGCCGGGGTTCATTGATACTGTACTCCCTGCATACCTCCTCCGGGCCCATAACCACGGCTGCGCCTCCGCGGGTGGCAGGTTTATACATCTTTACCGTATCATTAACCAGCTGCGTGAAATCCTTGTCAGGGGTCATCATGTATGTGGTAAAGCCCTTTTCTGCAGCCTGTTTTGACATGGTCCCTATCAGGTCATCCGCCTCATAACCTTCAGCCTCGTATACGGGTATGCCATAGGCTTCAAGAAGATCCTTGATATAGGGAACAGCCTTCTTTATATCCTCAGGAGTGGCATCCCTGTTGGCCTTGTATTCCCTGTACATCTCATGCCTGAATGTTGGTCCCGGGGGATCAAAGATCACAGCTATATGTGAAGGGTCCTGGTTCTGCAGTATCTCATCAAGTGTAAGCATAAACCCGAATACGGCGGAGGTATTCATGCCTTTTGAGTTTATCCTCGGGTTTCGGATAAAGGCATAATAGGACCTGAAGATAAGCGCATAAGCATCCAGGAGGAAGAGTTTCCTTTCGTTATTTTCTGACATAGTATTATTTATTATCGTCTGCAAACCACTCCGCATAGGATGTGGCTGTTTCATACAGCCTCAGACTGTGTAAAGATATGTTAGCGGGAAGCCTGCTTTTTATCCTGCCGGCAATATCGGTCACCAGGTTTTCACATGTAGGCTGGTAATCCACCTCCAGCACATTGCCGAACATCTTTTCCATTGCTTGCAGTTTTTCCCGTTCAAACTTATTGCTTATGACTACCGAATGGTCAAAAACTTTAACTATTTCTTTATTAACCAACTTTTTAAGATCACCAAAATCAATCACCATACCGTTCTTTGGATCGGCAGGATCATTAACAGGTTCACCTATCAAGGTGACAAAAAGCTTATAGGAGTGGCCGTGAACATTCCTGCATGGCCCGTCATAGTTCCAGAGGGCATGCGCCGTCTCAAAGCCAAATTCTTTTGTAACCCTTATTTTGCTCATAATCCGGATAAATCAATCTTCTGCAAAAGTATGCAATATTAGTAAGAATTCTTAATCCGCAGCCGGATCAGATAAGCCCCAGCATATTTCTGATATATGAACTTATAAGCAGCTGCAATTTCCTGGAGCTGCTTACACTAATACGCTTCGACATTAATGTTTCCACATCTTCCCTGCTTATAAGCCTGAAAAGGGTAAAGTAATACCTGTAGGCCAGGTACACCCCGAAACGCACTTCCTTTTTCAGTTCTTTTATACCCCGTCTTGAATCCAGAAAAGAGCGTCTTATGTCTTTTTCAATTTCTTTCTTATTCTCTTCCGTAAATTTTTCAGGGCTTAGCTCCGGGAAATATACTCTCTCCCGTTCTGCCAGGTCGGACTGAATATCCCTGAGAAAATTGACTTTCTGAAAAGCCTCACCCAGCTTACGGGCATATTTCTTCAGTTCTTCGAATTTTTCGGGCTCATCGCGGTAAAATATTTGCAGGCACATCAGTCCCACCACTTCAGCCGAACCAAAAATATACTGTTTGTAAGTGCTGTTATCGTGTCTTGAAGGCTGCAGGTCCATCAGCATACTGTCAAAAAATGACTGTATAAGGTCCCTGCCTATCCCGTATTCATTAACAGCCCACTGGAATGAATGCAAAACGGGATTAGTCCCCAGGCCTCTTTCTATGGAATCATAGGTTTCCCCGATATATCTGTCCAGTAGTTCCTTCTTATCCTGGTCATGAAAGGTGTCAACTATCTCATCGGCTATACGCACAAAGCCGTATACGGCATAAACCGGATCGCGGTACTTTTTACCGAGCATCCTTATACCCCTTGAAAAGGAAGTGCTGTACCTGTTTGTAAAAACCCTGCTGGTTTTAATGCAGCTCTGTAAGTACAAATCCATATTTCTCTTCAATTCGTTTACACACGAGTTTTGAACTGATTATGGCCATCGGTATGCCTGTCCCGGGCAGGGTTGATGAGCCTGTATAAAAAAGATTATCAAATTTCTCATCCTTATTGGAAGGTCTCAGGTATCCCATCTGCATCATATTATGTCCGAGCCCCAGGCCACTGCCCCTGTGAAGATTAAAACTATCTCTCCAGTCTTCCGGTGTGAGTATGGTCTTGCTTATTATACTCTCCTCCAGGTCATAGCCTGTCCTGCGTGAGAGATCCCTGATAATTGCACCGGCTATCTTCTCCTTATCCGACCAGTCAGGCTTAAAGCGCAGGTCCGGCACCGGGCAAAGTATGAACAGGCTTTCCTGCCCCTCAGGTGCAGCATCGCTGTTGAGCCGCGACACCACGTTGACATAGTAATATGCCTGTTCAAGGGAGGCCTGGCTCGTGTAAATATTGCTGGCATAATCCCTGAAATTGCCCCGCAGGAAATAGTTATGCATCTTCAGCTCCGGCAGCTTTTTGTCTATCCCCAGGTAAATGGTGAAAGGCGCCATTGTCCATCGCTTTTTATCGAGCCGCTCCATGGAATATCTCCTGCGGTCCAGGACCTTTCCACGGAAAAGGGCAGCATCGGAATTGATAACATAGATATCTGCCTCCCATTTATTATTGTTCCGGTCAACAAGCGCCTGCAGTCCTGATTCATTTGATTCAACACCAACAATCTCCGTGTTATAATTAATTTTTACTCCGTTGGCTTCGAGCATTTTTACCAGGCCTTTTACGATATTGTACATACCGCCCTTTACATTATAGTAGCCATCATGAACAAATTCTGTATATGACAGCATGGTAAATACAGCCGGGGTATCAAAAGGAGTTCCTCCAAGGAAAAAAGACACCAGCGATATAATTTCCCTTGCATCATCCGACTCAAAATACCTTGCTACCTCTTTCCAGAAAGTCCTGAATAATTTTGGCAGGTGCCCCATGGGTACCTTAACAAGGGTGGCGGCATAATCCGCCAGGGAGTCAAAATTATTTTTTATTATAAGGCTTTCGGTATCGTGATACAATTTCCCCGTCGATTTAAGGTAGGCTTCCATCTTCCCCCTGAAACCGGGCTCGGCTTTTTCAAATTCTGAGGCCAGCTTATCCAGGTCCTTATAAATAGTATACCTCTTGCCGGGTTCATCATACCATACCGTATATATGGGATCCAGCTCCATCAGCTCGAAGGGAAGCTCTTTATCCAGGTCAGCTGCCAGCTCACTGAATTCATAGCTCATACTGAAAAATGTTGGACCGGTATCAAATTTGAAACCGTCTTTCTCCAGCAGGTTCATGCGTCCTCCCGCCATGCCGTTCATTTCAAGCATCTCAACCTTAAACCCTCTCCTGGTCAGCCTCAGGGCAGTTGATAAACCTGCTATACCTGTTCCCACAATAAGCACCTTTCCCGGTTCCATATAATTCTTTTTTCTTATATTCGATCTTTAAATATAATACAAATTACTCTTTATAAACCTTGCCTGATGCCTTCCAATAATATTACAACAAATATAATCGGTTCTGGTTTGGGAGGTCTGGCCACGGCAATCCGTCTGGCACGCCAGGGTCACACTGTAACTGTTTTTGAAAAGAATCCGGGACCGGGAGGAAAGATGAATTCCATAGGCAGGGATAATTTCCGCTTCGATACGGGCCCGTCCCTGCTCACCCTGCCTGAGCTGGTGGAGGAGCTTCTGTCTGAGGCCCCGGAACATATAAAATCACTCTTCAGGCCGCTTAAGCTGGCTAATATCTGCAAGTATTTCTTCCCTGACGGGACCGTGATGGACACCCCTTCCGACCCGGATGAATTCAGCAGGACATTTTCCGGACTTACAGGAGAAAAGAAGGAAAATATTGACACTTACCTGGAAAAGGTGCATGAATTATATGATCTCACAGCACCGGTTTTTATTTTCGGTAATTTTCACCGGCGCAAAGAACTTTTTCAGCCCCGGAATCTTAAAGTCCTTTTTAACCTGCACAGGCTCAATCCTTTCTCAAGCATGCATGCCTATAACAGGCGCAGCTTCGGGCATGATAATGTGGTGCAGCTCTTCGACAGGTATGCCACCTATAACGGATCGTCCCCCTATAAGGCACCTGCCACTCTGAATGTCATTGCCCACCTTGAACATAATAAAGGGGCTTATTTCCCCGAGAACGGCATGTTCAGCATAATACTTGCCATGTACGAATATGCCAGGCACCTGGGTGTTAAGTTTGTTTTCAATACCTATGTCAGCAGGATTATTGTTGAAGGTAAGAAGGCCGGGGGACTGATCGCAGGCGACAGTGAATATCCTTCTGATGTTGTGGTAAGCGATTGTGACGTCTTTCATCTCTATAAATACCTGATGCC
>JAZBOI010000123.1:0-9895 GCA_036351095.1 Bacteroidales bacterium
CTTGGTCAGTCGCCAATATTGCCCTTAGGAAGCCTGAAGAGATATTTTGCTGACAGCTTCCTTTAATAAACAGCTCAGAATAAGACATAACTGAATGTGCTATGGCGTACTAGAGAGAAAGATGAACTAAACTATGATTGTTAAAAAAATGATTAGCATATATACGAATCTGAACTTCGCCAGCAATCGAATGAGCAAAGCAAAGTAAATTTTAAAATGTATGAAAGAAATGATTAGCCTGGATATCGACGGCAAAACGGTAAAAGCAGAAAAGGGATCCAATCTCCTCCAGGTAGCCCGTGATAACGGGATGGATATACCCGGATTATGTTACCACAGGAAACTGAGTCCTACCGGGGCATGCCGCCTTTGCGTTGTGAAGATTGAAGGACAAAGGGGGCTGCTAATGGCCTGTACGGTGGCGGTGGAAGAAGGAATGAAGGTGACCGCCTTTGATGACGAACTGGAAGAGCTCAGGAAGCATACTATAGACTACCTGCTGGCTGAACATAATGATGAGTCCGATGGCAGTTATCATGATGAACTGCGTGAACTGACACTGAGGTATGGACTGGAAGAACAGGCTGACCGGTCTTATCCAAACATAAGCCGGGAGCAGGGCTATGGTGTGGATGATACTTCACCCGTGCTGACTTACGATGCATCAAAATGCATCAAGTGTTTCAGGTGTATTAAGGCCTGTTACGAGGTGCAGGGCAAGAATGTGCTTGCATTCTCAATGCGTGGCATAAAATCGTACATTATCGCCGGCTTTGACCACTGGTCTGAATCTGAATGTGACGGTTGCGGTGAATGCATACAGCTCTGCCCCACCGGAGCAATAGTTGAAAAACCGCACAGGGAAAGAATCAAAATAGATGAAATTGACAGGAAGGTAATTACTACCTGCCCTTACTGCGGTGTGGGTTGCCAGATTGAACTGCTGGTAAAGGATAATAAGATAATCAGGGTTAACGGTGTTGAAGGCGTAATGCCCAATGACGGACGCCTGTGTGTAAAGGGAAGGTTTGGCTATGACTATGTCAACCATGCCGAGAGGCTCACCATGCCCCTAATTAAACGAAATGGAAAATTTGAGGAGGCCAGCTGGGATGAAGCAATGGACCTGGTAGCCGAAAGGCTGGGATCAATCAAAAAGGATTTCGGTCCGGGAGCCCTCGCTGGCTATGCTTCAGCCAAATGCACAAATGAGGATAATTATCTATTCCAGAAATTTGTCAGGATAGTCTTTGGCAATAATAATATTGATTATTGCACGCGACTCTGTCATGCCTCCACGGTAACAGCTATGCTAAGATCAATAGGTGACGGGGCAGGAAGCAACAGCATAGAAGATTTTGAAACAACAGACTGCCTCTTTGTTACAGGTAACAACATCATAGAGACACATCCCGTAACCGCAACATATGTGAAGGCAGGCAAGAGAAGGGGCAATAAAATCATTGTCTGCGATCCTAAATGGACACCGCTGGTCAAATATGCCGATATATGGCTCCAGCCACGCCTGGGTACTGACGTGGCGCTGCTGAATGGCATGATAAGACAGATCATTCATGATGGTGATATAGATGAGAAATTTATCAGTGAAAGGGTGAAGGGAGGAATGGTGGCCTATGAAGAGCTCAAATTGCTTGTTGAGAAATATGAGCCCGGGCTCGTTGAGGATATTACATCTGTGCCGGCAGGGAAAATGATTGAGGCGGCAAGGATGTATGCCAGGGCAGATACAGCCATGATAGCCACGGGTATGGGACTGAGCCAGCAGGTGACGGGAACCCATAACGTGTTCTCACTAATAAATATGATGCTCATTACCGGGCAGATAGGAAGGGAGAGATGTGGGATAGATCCGCCCCGTGGACAGAATAACGTACAGGGAGCAACAGATGTGGGCTGTTCACCTCAGGTCTACCCGGGCTATATCCCGGTTGACGATGAAGAGAACCGCAGGCGCCTGGCTGATTTATGGAATGTTGAGTTTGACAAACTGCCGTCTGAGAGGGGACTCTCAACAGTTGAAATAATGCATGAAGCACATAAGGGTAATATCAAAGGTATGTATATCATGGGAGAAAATCCTATGGTGACTGATCCCGATCTCAATCATACAGCCGAAGCCCTTGAGAAACTTGATTTTCTAGTAGTACAGGATATATTCCATACGGAAACAACAAAGTATGCCGATGTTATACTGCCTGCTTCCTCCTATGCCGAGAAGGACGGCACTTTTGTGAACAGCGACAGGCGTGTGATAAGGGTGAGAAAAGCAGTTGAGATGCCCGGTGAGGCCAGGGAAGATTGTGCGATAATACTTGACCTGGCCGAACGGATGGGCTGTAATATTGGCAATTATAATAGTGCCTCCGAAGTGTTCGATGAAATTGCCATGGCAGCTCCAATGATGGCGGGGATATCATATGAGAGGATAGAGCATGAAGGGATACAGTGGCCGTGCCCCGGCAGAGAGCATCCCGGAACGTCCACCCTCTTTCTCGATAAGTTCAATACCCCTGACGGTAAAGCCAGCCTTAACCCTGTTGAGCATATTGAACAGACTGAAAAAACAAGTAAGGACTATCCCTTTATCCTTAATTCAGGTCGTATACTTTACCAGTACCATTCGGCCACTATGTCAAGAAGGAATAAAGCACTTAATGACTATGCCAACGAAGCATATGTGCTTATGAACATGATAGATGCTGATAATTTTGGATTTAAAACAGGGGACAGGGTACGGGTTTTCAATAAGAGGGGCGAACTGTTTACCGTCCTGCGCGAGAGCGATGAGGTGGCAGTGGGAGAGCTTTTCATGCCCTGGCATTATTCCGAAGCCCTTGTCAATAACCTTACCCGGGCCGAACTGGATCCCTATTCAAGGATAGCACCTTTTAAACTTTCGGCCTGCAGAGTTGAGAAAGTAAAATAATAAGTTATGAATTTTTCATACTGCTGCAGTACAAAAGATGATGAAAATGCTTCATAACATGAAGCTTGCATACGAGCTGCTTAATTAAGAATTATTTAAATCTAATATTTTCGTATGAAAGAGCTGAAAATCATTTCTTTTCTATTGTTGATTCTTATTACGGCCTGTACAAACTATCGTAAGTATGAAGATATTGATTATGAGGAACAGGAGCCGCGCGACTGGGAAAACCCTGCTGTGTTCAGTAAAAACAGGGAATTGCCACATGCAACAATGCTGAGTTACCCCGATGAAGAATCAGCCCTGAAAGGAGAAGATAATATCAGCCCCAGGTATATGAGCCTGGATGGGAAATGGAAATTTAAGTGGGTTAAGACACCGGGCGAAAGACCTTACTGGTTCTTTAAGGATAATTTCGACACCAGGGACTGGGATGAGATAAATGTGCCCTCCAACTGGGAACTGGAAGGATACGGTATACCTTTCTATGTAAATACAGGTTATGGTTTTGAGATTAATCCCCCCTGTATCGACCATGAATGGAACCCGGTTGGCTCCTATAAGAGGTCGTTCACCCTGCCGGATGAATGGAAGGGTATGGATATTTTCCTGCATTTCGGAGCTGTAAGTTCCGCATTTTATGTATGGGTTAACGAGGAACTGCTTGGTTACAGCCAGGGAAGTAAGACACCCGCTGAATTCAGGATAACGGATTATGTGAAAAAGGGCAAAAATACCATTGCTGTTGAAGTTTACCGCTGGTGCGACGGAAGCTATATTGAAGACCAGGATTTCTGGAGGCTTAGCGGTATACAGAGGTCTGTCTTCCTGCATGCCAGACCCACTGCCAGGATAAGCGATTATTTCATAAGGGCAGGGCTTGATGAGACTTACGTTAATGGTATAATGGACCTGGATGTGGAGCTAAGCTGTGATGATGCTGAGGCGGAAACAATATATACACTTGAATATAAGCTGCTTCGTGAAGACAGGCTGCTGGCATCGGAACAGAAGGAGCTAAGCTGTAAGGGCGGACCGGAAGTGCTTAACTTCAAGGCCATGATCGAAGATGTAGATCAATGGAGCGCTGAGAATCCTCATCTCTGCAGGCTTCTTATCACCCTGCGCGATGAACGGGGAGGGATACTTGAAAGTATAAGCAGCGCCGTGGGATTCAGGACCGTAGAGATAAAGGATTCAAATCTGTATGTAAATGGCAAATATGTATACCTCAAAGGGGTTAACCTCCATGAACACCACGACGAAAAGGGGCATGTGACTGATGTAGAAACCATGCTTCAGGATATCTTTATGATGAAGAGTCATAATATAAATGCTGTAAGAACCTCTCACTATCCGCAGCCTGAACTATGGTACGAGCTATGTGATAAATACGGCCTTTATGTTATCGATGAAGCCAATATTGAGTCACACGGCATTGGATATAATAAGGATGTTACCCTTGCACACAAACCTGAATGGGAAGCCGCCCACCTCGACAGGGCCGTGAGAATGGTGGAAAGAGACAAGAACCACCCATCAATAATAATATGGTCGATGGGTAATGAGGCCGGCGACGGTCAGAATTTTGTGAAGATGTATAAGTGGATAAAGGAAAGGGATAAGACACGGCCTGTCCAGTACGAAAGGGCTGAAAAGATGACCAATACACCTGAGCATCATACCGATATATGGTGCCCCATGTATGCCGGCATAGGATATCTTGAAGACTATGCTACGGACAGCAGGAGTTACAGGCCACTCATAATGTGTGAATATGCCCATGCAATGGGCAACAGTGTAGGGAACCTGCAGGATTACTGGGACGTGATAGAGAAATATCCCCTTTTACAGGGAGGGTTTATCTGGGATTGGGTAGACCAGGGACTGGTGAAGACAAATGATGAAGGGGAGGAATACTGGGCTTACGGAGGCGATTTCGGACCAGCCGGCGTTCCCAGCGATGGTAATTTCTGTATCAATGGGCTTGTGTGGCCCGACAGGACAGCCCATCCTGCCCTTCAGGAGGTTAAAAAGGTATACCAGTATGTCGATTTTGAGTTCCTGGATGCCGAACAGGGTGTGATAAAGGTGCATAATAAATATAATTTTACCGGCTTTGATAATTTCCTGCTAAGGTGGAGCCTGGTCAGTGACGGAAAGGAGATAATGTCAGGTGAGCTGGACAATATAAGGTTATTACCCGGTGTGAAAGGACTGGTGAATATACCCTACAAATGGGAAGACATAGCAAGTGACAGTGAAATATTCCTTAACCTGGCACTTGAGGGTAAGGAAGAATGGACAATCCTGCATGAAGGTCATATATATGCAAATGAACAATTGCTCGTCTCAGAAGCGGATAAAGCCTATACGGCTCCCCGCGATGAGGGTGAAGTATCACTGGATGATCATGGCGACAGGTTTGTTATCAGTGGCAGGGATTTCAGTTTTGATATTGATAAATCATACGGAAGTATTATTTCAATGAAGACCGGCAACAAAGAACTCGTGAAAGAAGGTCTTATGCCCGACTTCTGGAGACCCATGACGGATAATGATTATGGTAACGGCCTTAATAAGAGGGCTGCAGTCTGGAAAAATGCCGGAAAGAATGTAAGAGTCAATTCTTTCGGGAGCGAGAAGCTTGATGACGGTTCAGTGTTGCTTACCGTGGTAATGGATATACTTGATGAGTCCGGATCAGAACTGGCGGAGCAAACAATCATCTACAGGATCTTTGGTTCAGGTGATATGCTTGTTGACGTTGACTTCAGGAAAAGCAGCAAAGACCTGCCTGAACTACCGAGGGTGGGAATGCAGATGCAGATCGGGGCAGAGTTTGATAAGCTTGAGTGGTACGGCCGCGGCCCCCACCATAATTATGCTGACCGTAAAACATCTGCTTTTGTGGGTATATATTCAGCCAGGGTCGCAGATCAGTATGTGCCTTATATCAGGCCCCAGGAAAACGGTTACAAAACAGACACAAGGTGGTTTAAACTAACAGATGATCAGGGGAATGGCCTTATGGTTAGAGGCAGTCCCCATATCTGTTTTGCGGCTCTGCACAACCTTCATTCAGACTTTGCGTCCCCGGGGAACCTGGCTGTAAACAGGCCTGACGCAGGAGAGGTAAATACTCATACCGATGATATCAAAGCGCGTGACCTGGTGGCTGTAAATATTGATTACGGACAGATGGGAGTGGGGGGTGATGATTCATGGGGTGCAAGAACACACCCGCAGTACAGTCTGCTCGATGATCAGTATTCATATTCATTCTGGATAAAACTGCTGAAAGCCGAATAAAAAAAGGCAGGTGGTGTGGAGCTCCGGGCCCGCACCATTATTTTTTTCAGGGCATGTTAAAAAAGATACCCGCGCCGGAGCGAGTTCTCAATATTTCATTTATATTTAACGCTTTTAACCCAAAAACTAACTAACTGATGGAATCAAATCCCAACGATTACCACATTAGCTTCTTTAGACCCACCACAGACAGTGCAAGACGCAACAGGAACATGGTTGTCCAGTTTGTACTGATCTGGGCTGTGGCCATCTTTGGCTTCCAGATATTGCTGAAAGTCATTGAGAAGCCAACACCTGAACCGGCCTGGCACACATACCACTCGGTATGGCCTGATATTGAAGCCGGCACTGCCAGTGTGGATCAGCTGAAAGCAGCATCACAGTCCGCTCTGTCCGTACTCGGTAAGGTAGCTATTGATCCCGTGCACAGGGCAGCCCTCGATAACATGGTGAGCTGGTCAGCCTATAATATTGCAGGAGAAGACCAGAAGACGCTGTTGATGGAAAAACTTGAATTATTTGAAAGCGTGGCTGCCACAACTGACGATCCTACTGCAGCTGATTATGTTGAAGCGAAAAAAGAACTCATTCCTGTACTACAGGAGATATATGGACTTGCACCATCCGATGTGAGGGGCAGAATCGCCGCTGTAGAGATAAATTCTTCAATGATGCAATCCTTCGGTGAGGAGAACAGGACAATCGTCAGTGAAGCCATGGACCTGTACCTCGTGCATAACAGGTCAGTACTGACTGATACAAGGTTCCTGGGCTTCCCCTTTCATTATTTCTATACGGCTGTCTTCCTGCTTATACTATTTGTTGGACTGTGCTGGCTCTACTGTGTAAGGACAGATATGTTCAACAGGAAATATGGCGTGCAAGACTAAGAGAAAAAAATCAAAAAATCTCCTGAAAATGAAAAAAATTATTCTACCATCCATAATATTTCTACTTCTTCCCTCACTTTTGCAGGCCGCCAATGGCGCCACCCAGCTGGAAGGAGGCTTCAAGGTCGGACCTGCCATTATACTGATAACCATTCTTATTCTTTTTGTCCTTGTCGGAATATTTTTCAGGGCAAAGGACACAACTGATTTTTATGCCGCCGGGCGTAGCATATCCAGGGTTGGCTCGGGTATGGCCATCGCTTCCAACTGGATGAGTGCCGCTTCATTCCTTGGAATGGCCGCTCTTATGTATGGATCTGGCTATCACGGTCTTGCCTACGTGGTGGGCTGGACAGGGGGTTATGTGCTGCTGCTGATACTAATGGCCGGGCAGATAAGAAAATATGGAAAGTATACAGCAGCTGATTTTATCGGTGATCGCTACTATTCGAAAGGATTGAGAGCGGTGGGTGCCATTATTGCCATCCTTATATCCATTTCATATTGCGTAGGCCAGTTTGGAGGTATCGGTCTGATGTTCAAGTGGGTGATGGGTATAGATTACGGGCTTGCAGTTATTATCGGCGGCACCGTGGTGCTGACCTATACGCTTATCTCGGGTATGCTGGGGGTAACAAAAAACATGCAGATACAGTACATAATAATAATAATATCATTCCTTATTCCCCTTTTCATACTCACATTCAAGTTTGACTATTTCTGGTTGCTTCCCCAGATAGGATATGGATCAGTGGTGTCAGATGTGGTTGCAGGACTACCGGTGAATGAAACCAGGGATCTGGTCAATTCACTGGGCCATGATTTTGCCATAGTGCCATCCCCTGAATTTGCAATGCCATGGGATCCCCCGACAGGACAGACATTCTTCCAGTGGATAGCCATAGCTTTTTCACTTATGATAGGGACTGCCGGACTGCCTCATGTAATTCAGAGGTTTTACGTGGTGCCAAAGGCAAGGGATGCCAGGTGGTCAGTGGTCTGGGGCCTTTTCTTTATATGTATCCTGTACTGGAGTGCACCTGCGTATGCAGCCTTCGGTAAGATACTGTCGGCCCACCCCGAAGTGGGGACACTGGCAAAGGATGCAATAGTGGTATACACCGCACAGCTGGGAGATATACACCCGCTGATAGTGGGCTTCCTTGCAGCCGGAGGGGTGTCATCAGCATTTTCAACTGTTTCAGGACTGCTGGTGGCAGGCTCATCAGCTTTTGCACACGACCTCTATGTCAGGGTGATTAATCCCGCTGCAAGTCCCCGGAGCCAGCTGCTCTATGCCAGGCTGGCAACTGTGCTGATGGCAATAATAGTTACACTTATAGCACTCAAGAATTTTGCCCTTATAGCTCAACTTGTGGCAGTGGCATTTTCACTTGCCGGCTGTACAATATTTCCGCTCTTCCTGCTCGGGATATGGTGGAGCGGGTCAAATAAACAGGGTGCCATTGCAGGCCTGGCAACAGGAGGCCTGGTATCGGTAATAGCAATAACATATTTTATCGCCGGGAAATCAGGTGTGCAACTGCCGGCTCACGACTTTATCAGTTACTGGCTTGAAGCATGGTACTTTGCATGGATAGGTGCACCGCTGGCAATACTGGTAAATATTATAGTCTCAAAATTAACCAGCCCGACACCACTGGAGATAAGGAAATTTCTTATTGAACAGGTTCATAGTTAATGGTATTGTTCAAAAATAAGGCTACAGGGGCACTCATTGTAATAATGATTGCCCTTGTTATAAGCGGACTCTTTATTGCGAAAAAATATTACTCATCTGTCAACAGGGCAGTAGACCCGAGAATAGTGCCGGCCAGGGAATTATATGCGAAGTACGATGATTATGCGAGGGAGGGTGACTATTATAGGATATTTGCGCTCCTTGATTCTGTGGAAGCTGTTTATAAGGACTATCCACACTATGAAAATTCCTTTGAGCTGGGCGTAATACATAATAACAGGGCAGCAGCATATATTACCATATTTTTGTTCGGCGACAGCATACGTGCCGATTATAACCCCTTTTCAGGGATTGACCCTGATTCCCTGCTGAATATGGCCGAATCAGAAGTTAATAAGGCAATATCCCTGTATGAAGGATGGGTTGAAAAATACGGGGCTAAAAGCAGTGAGGAAATATTAGAGATGATAGACGATGATTTCAAAAGAAAGATGCCGGCACAGGAACCTGCTCTGATGGATAAATACCTGGAGGCCAGGGCTGAAGAGATCATAAGGGCTGGAGATGAAACTGACAGGAGGCTCTCGGTGTGTTATACAAACCTGGGTGTGATAAAGAGACAGAGAGGAGAATATGAACAGGCTGTGAGATGCTATGAGAAGGCACTGGGCCTGTGGGACAGGAACCTGAGTGCGGAGAATAATATGAATATTCTTCTTGGCAAACCCTTGAAAAAAAGGAACATTATTCAGAAAATGTTCCCCCCGGAGAAATAGCCTAAAGTGAAAAGATAAAAATTCAGGATATGAAACGAATATTAACTCTTTTAATCAAAATTTCACAAAAGGAAACGAGCATTATATTTTTTAAACATATGAAAAAAACAGGAATCCTATTTATTGCACTTTTAACAGTGTTACCCCTGAGTGCCCAGGATGACTCAAAATTTGGTATTACCTGGTCAGGATTTGTGAAGAATGATTTTTTCTTTGACAGCAGGCAGACGGTGGCTGCCCGCGAAGGTCATTTTTTATTATGGCCCGC
>JAZBOI010000124.1:0-4341 GCA_036351095.1 Bacteroidales bacterium
AGCTACAGGCTCAGTTATGACGGGGGCACCGGGTTTTATTACTCCTCCTACATGGTATGGTCGCCCGACTCGCGCAAGCTGTTGGCCTACAAAGTAAAACCTGCAGAGAAACATATGATTCATTACATTGAATCATCGCCCGACGACCAGCTACAGCCAAAACATCATGTTTATGAATATACAAAACCGGGAGATGCACTTCCCCAGCATTTTCCACAGCTTTTCGATATAGGCGACAGGAAACACATAGAAGTTGATGAATCAATAGTCCCCAACCAGTATTCGCTTGGCAGGTACAAGTGGAGCAGGGACAGTAAGACCCTCACGTATGAGTACAATAAGAGGGGCCACCAGGTTTACCGGATTATAAGCATCGATGCTGAAACAGGTGAACAGAAAATTATTATAAATGAGGAAGCAGAAACATTCATTGATTACAGCGGGAAAAAGTACCGCTATGATGTGAATGACGGAAAAGAAATTATTTGGGCCTCCGAAAGGGATGGCTGGAACCATCTGTACCTTTACGATGGAGTATCAGGGAAGGTGAAAAACCAGATTACAAAAGGAGAATGGGTGGTCAGGGATGTAGAATATGTTGATACCCTTGCGAGGAAGATAGTTTTTATGGCGAGCGGCAGGGAAGAAGGCGATCCCTACTTTATAGACTATTACAGCATTAATTTTGACGGAACAGGCCTGCGCAGGCTCACTGAAGGATATGGAACTCACAGTGCATATTTCTCGCCGGATAAGAAGTATTTTGTTGATACCTGGTCAACCGTAAACTCCCCACCTGTTGCTGTATTAAGAAGAACTTCAAGCGGGGCTGAGGTAATGAAGCTTGAAGAGGCTGATATTTCAGATCTACAGGCATCAGGCTGGCGGCCTCCCGAGGTTTTTGTTGCTAAAGGGAGGGACGGCCTTACAGATATCTGGGGCATTATAATCAGACCCATGGATTTTGACCCTTCAAAAAAATATCCTGTAATAGAATATATATATGCAGGCCCTCATTCAAGCTTCGTTCCCAAAGCATTCAGGCCATACCTGGGTAATATGCATGCACTGGCCGAACTGGGATTCATACTGGTGCAGATTGATGGCATGGGTACATCCAACAGGTCAAAAGCCTTTCATGATGTATGCTTTAAAAATATTAAGGATGCCGGCTTCCCTGACAGGATAAAATGGATAAAAGCAGCGGCAGAAAAATATCCCGAGATGGATATCTCCAGTGTAGGTATTTACGGTACATCGGCAGGCGGACAGAATTCGACCGGGGCCCTCCTCTTCCACCCCGATTTTTACAAAGTGGGTGTTTCATCCTGTGGCTGCCACGATAACCGCATGGATAAGATATGGTGGAATGAGCAATGGATGGGATGGCCGGTAGGCCCTGAGTATGCAGAATCATCGAATGTTGAAAATGCCCATAGGCTCGAGGGCAAGCTGCTACTGATAAACGGTGAGATGGATGACAATGTCGATCCTGCCTCTACAGTGCAGGTGGTGGATGCACTGGTTAAAGCCGGAAAGGATTTTGATTATCTCTTTATTCCAGGCATGAGGCACTCAAGCGGTGGTGATTACGGTGAACATAAAAGAAGGGATTTCTTTGTTAAGCACCTTCTGGGTGTTGATCCGCCGGAATGGAAACTCTTTGACAAAAGGGAATAAGTACTAACTTTAAAAATATTATTGAAGCGAAAACTGGTTCGCTGAAAGTCAAACCTGAAAACAAAGAAAAAGCATGCTGAATTTAGACTACATCAGATCGCAGTTCCCGGGACTTGAAACTGACTGGGTACTTTTCGACAATGCCGGAGGCTCACAGATAGCCAGACCGGTAGTGGACAGGATCAATGAACATTTTTATACCTCCAACGTACAGCTGGACGGCTCCTACCCCCATTCGGTACTGGCTGAGGAAAGGCATGAGGAGGCCCACAGGAAACTGGCCGGGTGGATAAATGCTGCTGACCCAAAAGAATTAATACTGGGGTCATCAACCTCATTGCTGGTAAAGATACTTGCCGATAACTTCAGGCGCATACTGAGGGATGGAGATGAGATAATAGTGACCAACTGCGATCATGAGGCCAATATTGGTGCCTGGAGGGACCTTGCAAATTATGGTTTTACAGTTAAAGAATGGAAACTCAACCCGGATACTCTTAAGCTGGAGAACGAGGACCTGGAGGACCTTCTTACAGAGAAAACCAGATTAGTGGCATTCACTGCCGCTTCCAATGTCCTGGGGATGCTGAACCCCGTAAAGGAATTCACCCGCACAGCCCATAAATACAATGCCCTGGTATGTGTTGACGCGGTGGCCTTCACCCCTCACCGACTGATTGATGTACAGGAAAGCGATGTGGATTTCATCGTATTCAGCTTTTATAAAACCTACGGTCCTCATTATGCTATGATGTATGGCAAATTGAACCTTCTCGAAGCACTTCCCGGATTCAATCATTTCTTTATAAAAGAACCACCTTATAAGTTCCAGCCCGGTAATTACAATTTTGAGTTCTGCCACGGGCTCGGCGCCCTGCCAGACTACTTTGAGGGACTGGCTGAAAGGCATGGATATGAAGGGGTTGACAGCGTAAGGGACAAATTCAAATACATCTACTCACTGATAGCAGAGCACGAAGAAGAATTATGTATACCTGTAATGGAATATCTTATTGCACGAAATGATATCAGGATTATCGGTCCAGGCGTGTCATCATCAGAAATACGCGTCCCGACAATCTCATTCGTACAGAAAAACCGTGACAGCAGGGAGATAACGCTGAAGACAGATGAACACAGGGTAGCGATCAGGTGGGGGCATTTCTATGCCTACAGGCTTATCAGGGATCTGGGTCTGGATAAACAGAACGGTGTGGTAAGAATATCAATGGTTCATTATAATAATCAGGATGAAACAAAAAGGCTCCTGGAAGCACTGGATTATGCTCTCTAATAACCATAAGCAGACCATCTGATGCTGTTGAACATGTGTTAAGATATGTTAATCATTGTGGAGATATAACAAAGCATGATTATTTTTACCTCCAGATTTAAGATTACAGTATCTTATCAATCTGCTCAGCCTGATGAAAGTCAGGCACAGATTTAAGCGGTTCAATAATATGCTGTTAGAATTTAAGTTAAAAACAGTTTGTGCTGGCAGTTCTTGTCGGCACAATCTTTTTTATAACAGGCAGGTGTATTTCCTTTCAGGCGGTCTCTTAGAGCAGGTCTTTCCTTATGACAGGTATAATAAGTTTTTACTCTGTAAGTCTTTCGGGCTTCCAAAGAAGTGATTCAATTGCTTCTTCAGGTGGATTTTTTAATTGTTTTTCAATTTCCGCTATCGTCCTTTTCCTTAAGGCTTTCCTAATTCTCTTCCTGTACTCACTCTTCTGGTCTATCATAATAGGAGCAAAATCTTCCGCCATAAGTATTTTCTGGCCGCTCCAGGGAGAACGCAATATTTTTTTTGCTTCCAGATCGATAACCATCACCAGGCCATCCGGGACACAGACTTCCCGGAAATCATCATCCAGTCCCACAAGGATTTTCCGGTCAGATTTATATAGTGGCTTTATGTTCATCTTCTTTCTTTAGACCTTTCATAAAGGAAAAATAATCCCCGGGAGTAAAAATAGTAAACAGACAATATAATTTACCTTCATCCGGGAAAATAGTCCCCGGGAGTAAAAATAGTAAACAGACAACAAAATTTACCTTCATCCGGGAAAATAATCCGATGGAAGGGAGTAGCAGAATCAAAAAAGGTATTCGCTCAGACTTTCATCAAGTTTCGTCTTGCAGCTGAAGCAAAATTCCAGGTCTTTCTGATCCAGGTCCTCCACGTAGGTACTGGATCGCATTATGCATGCAGGATTGTGGCAGTGGATCAGGCCGAAAGCATGGCCCAGTTCATGCACCACAACCTTTCTGAAGCGTTCTATAAGCAGGAAGTTATCACGTTCAAGGCCATATAGTTCATTTCTTAAGCGGAATAGCGATACTATTCCTGTAGTTCCGTCAAGCATAGACTGGCCAAAAATATATGTGAGTATAGGAATAAACAGATCGACTCTGGTTAGTCCTATTGTCTTAATCGCATCAGGGGATGAGAATAAAGATAATGCTTTGAGAAGCATATTTGCATCATACTGTCTTCGTTCAGGATTATAAAAGCTACTCAGATCAAGCGTACATTCTTTGACTATTATGGGTAAGCGGAAAAAGAGCTTTATATCAGCAGCCACAATATCCGTGACATTTTTTTCAAAATGACCGCAGCTTATTATTATTATGCTTTTATTATTCAATCAGCTC
>JAZBOI010000125.1:0-4128 GCA_036351095.1 Bacteroidales bacterium
ACTGGCCCCGTTCCAGCATTCAGCAACAATAACAACCGTTTTTTTACTATTCTTTTTCATATTACTGGTGATGCTTTTGTCCTTATATTATTGTATACTGCAAAAATAATTTGTCCGGGGCAGTTCTTTCTGGGGGTAAATCCGAAATCGAATGAGGGATTTCCCTAATTCGAGTCCCCTGCATAAGCGATCACACTTCTTTTTTCATCCTTACCGGGACAAGCCCTTGCCGGACTCAGCGACTGCCTTTGTTCTTTTCCTGCCTGCCATTACCCGAAAATGCCGTCACCCTGCTTATTCTTTACTCCCGGAACGAGTTCTCCAGTTAGTTCGTCAGAAATTCCCCCTGCACTCATCGTATTCATATCAATCTTTGTTTATATTTGTAGGCCTGAAGTAATACGATTTTAGAAAATAGTAACACGATGCAGCCTGGCGGAAAAAGTATCTGCTCAACAGTAACCATCCTGCTTGCCATAACAATGCTGTCATGCGGCAATCAACAGGGAAAGCAGGATCATCAGCGTTTGCTTGAAGATTCCTCAGGTCGCCGGGTAAAACTTCCGGATAGCCTGCAATCTGTTGTGGCCCTGCGCTCGGGTGCATTGCGACTGCTGTGTTACATGGGACTGGCTGATCGTGTTGCTTATATTGAGGGCAACGAAAAACGACGTGATGTTCCTTACCTGATGGCCAACCCGGAACTACGGGAAAGGTCTGTTATAGGAGCAGGTAACAATTACGATAGCGAGCTGCTGGCTGCCAGCAATGCCGATGTGATAATAGCTACATTTATGACCGCCGCTGAGGCTGATGAGCTGCAGAAAGCAACTCATAAACCTGTTTTTGTTCTTGACTACGGTGATATGAAAGAGAATACAGGGCACTTATTTAAAAGCCTCAGGCTGCTGGGTGAACTGTTCCATAGCGGTGAAAGGGCCGACAGCCTGGTGCAGTACATAATCAACAGCATAGATGAATTTGAAAGGAGGTCAGCCGGCAATGACAGGCCAGGTGCCTACACAGGCGGTGTTGCTTACAGGGGTGCACATGGCATTGCATCAACCGAGCCGGGCTATCCGCCTTACAGCTTTTTGTCGATCAGAAATGTGGCCGGATCACTGGGTAATGTTGTCAGTTCGCCGGTGCATAACCAGGAAAATGCTTTTATCGATATCGAGCAGTTGCTTATATGGGACCCTGAATATGTTTTCCTTGATGCTGCGGGCGAGACTATCTGGCATGCGGAAATAGAAAAGTCATTGCTTGTTACCACCCTGCAATCCTTTCGCTCGGGAAAGGTTTATTCGGTCCTGCCCTATAACTGGTATACAAGCAATTACGAAAATATCTTGTGTAATACCTGGTTCATCGGAAGCATTGTTTATCCCGCTTCTTTCAGTGATGTGGATATTGAGGAGAAGTGCCGTGAGATATACCATTTCTTCCTTGGCAAAGATGTTTATGATGAGATGAACGATCTGTACAGGCCTTTCAGGCAGCTGGTAAATGGAGGGGAGGCAGGATGAAAGAAGAGAAGATACTTGAGCAATACGGACAGTTCACGCGCAGGAAGAACACCTTCCTTTTGATTCTTGTCATCCTGATTGTTCTCTTTGCCTTTGCGGGCATCCTGCTTGGTCCCAGCAAGATAGCCTTTAAAGATCTGCTGGATGTTATTGCAGGTAAGGGCAGGGATGCTGATGCACAGATACTTTTACACCTTCGCCTGCCTCGTGTGCTGGCCGCAATACTTAGCGGACTGGCACTGTCTGTGGCGGGTGCTGTGATGCAGAGCATACTGAGAAACCCGCTGGGATCACCATTCACCCTTGGAATATCCAACGCTGCTGCTTTCGGGGCTGCTTTTGCTGTTATTATCCTGGGTGCAGGGAGCATGCAGAGCGGGGGCTCCGACTCTGTCCTGGTTAATAACCCTTACATTATCACTGTATCAGCCTTTGCATGGTCGCTTGTAGCATGCTTCCTCATACTGCTGGTGGCACGAAGGAGGGGGGCGACACCTGAGAATATGATACTGACGGGTATAATTGCCAGTTCATTGTTCATTGCGCTGACTACCGGACTCCAATATGTGGCCGACGATATTGAACTGGCTGCCATTGTGTTCTGGACCTTTGGCGACCTGTCAAAAGGAGGGTGGCGCGAGCTGGCCATACAGGGGGTAATACTCCTGCCGGTGCTTGTATATTTCTTCCGTAACAGCTGGAATTATAATGCCCTTGATTCGGGCGACGAGACAGCTCAGAGCATGGGTGTGAATATCTATAAGCTCAGGATGAGGGGAATGATAATTGCATCGCTGGCTACCGCCAGCGTCGTTTCCTTCTATGGCATAATAGCCTTCGTGGGACTCGTGGTGCCTCATATTGTGAGGCGGCTGATAGGCAGCGACGAACGTTTTCTGCTGCCTGGATCAGCACTTATGGGAGCAGCTTTCATGCTCATATGTGACATGCTGGCACGTACCGTCATCAGTCCGCTCGTACTCCCGGTAGGTATACTCACATCCATAGTGGGTGCACCCTTGTTTATTTTCTTACTGGTAAAAGGTATCGGTTCATCACAATGGAAATGATAAGCCTTAACGACATAAGTTTTTCCTATAATGGCAAGCTGGTGCTTGACGGGATAGATCATGTCTTTCCCCGGGGATCTATCACGGCTGTAATGGGACCAAACGGTTCGGGTAAGACAACCCTCATCAGGCTTATGAACGGTATACTCAAACCTCTGCAGGGAACAATATCTGTTAATGGCAGGCAGCTTAAGCATATAAAGTCGTCGGCACTGGCTCAGCAGATGGCTTATGTTCCGCAGATGCAGCTTAATGTTTTCCCGGCTACGGTTTTCGATACGGTACTGCTTGGCCGGAAACCCTATATACGATGGAACCCCGGTAGCAGGGATAAGGAATTTACATCTTCGCTGCTGGTAAAACTTGGTCTTGAAGATATAGCACTGAAGGATATTAACAGGCTCAGCAGTGGCCAGCGCCAGAGGGTTTTTATTGCACGCGCCCTGGCACAGGAACCGGATATTATTTTGCTGGACGAGCCCACGGCTAACCTTGATCTTAAGCACCAGCACGAGGTGATGCGTCTGCTGTCGCAGCTGAGTCAGGCAGGGATAACCATAATAATAGCCATTCACGATCTTAACCTGGCCCTTAAATATTGCGGGGAATTTATGATACTCAACGAAGGCAGGATGGTGGATGTGGGTACAAGGGACATTTTTACCGAGCAAATGATAGAACAGGTGTATGGAGTGCGCACTAAAATTTTGAAGGAAGGGGAAGATTTATTTATATTAGCTATCGATTCCTTACAACAATCAAAAAATTAAGTAAATGGACCTGAACATAAATTTTATAGGAGTGGTAAAGAATGATTTCAATTATGCTGAGCCATCACAGGCCGACAGTATCATGCGCTCCGTTTCAACAATAGAGATAAAGGAGGAGTATGCTGACGGACTGTATAAGATAGAAAACTACAGTGAACTGAATATCCTGTGGTACTTTAACCGCTCAGAAGGCTATGAACTCCGTACCACCACACGCTCTGGCGATTACCGTGGTGTTTTTGCCTGTTGCTCCCCGCGCCGTCCCAGCGCTATCGGTCTTACCTGCGTCACCCTGATCGAACGAAAGGATAACATACTTAAAGTCACCGGTCTTGATGCCCTGAACGGTACACCCGTCCTCGACATCAAACCCTCACTCAAGCTTCAATAAAATCAGGCGCCCGGAGCCCTCTTAAAACTACACCCGGCTTAGTCATTCCCCGGATTGCGGCAGCGGTTTCCGTCCTTGAGCCCGGCCATTTCACTTCTCCGGATCAAGGCAGCGGTTTCCATCCTTAAGCGCGGTCTTATCACTCTCCAGGGTCACGGCAACGGTTTTCATCCTTAAGCCCGGCCTTGTCACTCGCAAAAAATCAATATTACTGCGGTCATCGTCATTTATAAATTATTGCGTATTTTTATTTGCCATAATAACTAATCTTAACATTAATAATCATGACCAGAGAGATCTTTTCCGAAAGCCTGAATACCGATACTTTCATAACTGAAAAAGTAAATGATATAAGGAAAATAGTGGGA
>JAZBOI010000126.1:0-3427 GCA_036351095.1 Bacteroidales bacterium
AGAAGGTGAGGATATATATGTTGATGTTCCACTTGGTACGGTGGCAAGAGATGCTGAGTCGGGAAGTCAACTGCTTGAGATAACGGAGGACGGACAGGAAAAAATCCTGCTCAAGGGTGGCAGGGGAGGACTTGGTAATGTCCATTTTAAATCCTCCGTGAGGCAGACACCCCGGTTTGCACAGCCGGGCGAGCCCGAAAGTGAAGGCTGGTTCATCCTCGAGCTGAAGGTGCTGGCAGATGTGGGACTGGTGGGCTTTCCCAATGCAGGTAAATCAACATTGCTGAGCGTCGTGTCGGCAGCAAAACCCAAAATTGCCGATTATCCCTTTACGACCCTGGTCCCTAACCTTGGTATAGTGGCTTACCATGATCACCGGTCATTCATAATGGCAGACATACCCGGTATTATTGAAGGGGCACATGAAGGCAAGGGTCTGGGCGACAGGTTCCTGAGGCACATAGAGAGAAACTCGGTGCTCCTGTTCCTTGTTCCTGCCGACAGCCGGGATGTGATGACTGAATACCGTATTTTGCTGGACGAACTGGGAAAATATAACCCTGAACTGCTTGATAAAAAAAGGATACTCGCCATCAGTAAAGCAGACCTTCTGGACGACGAACTGATGGGCGAGATGGAAAAGGAGATAGATGTCAGTCCCCATGTCTTTATTTCTTCCGTATCCGGAAGGGGAATAGACAGCCTGAAAGATATTTTATGGCGATCACTTAACAGTTAATCACCTATCGATGCTATGTTAGAGAAGCTTGACCAGGATATTTTTCTTTTTCTTAATTCCATCCATTCACCATGGTGGGATAAGTTTATGAGCCTTGTCAGCGCAAAGCTGACATGGGCACCCTTCTACATCTTTATTCTGGTATTGCTGGGTCTTAAGTACAGACGCTCCATCCTGATAATAATACCGATTATCATTCTCACAATCACAGCCTCCGACCAGTTGTCGGTGCATGCCTTCAAGGAGGTCTTCCAGCGTCTGCGGCCCTGCCATGAGCCCCTGCTCGAGGGACTGGTACACACGGTTAACGGCAGGTGCGGAGGCCTTTATGGCTTCGTCTCCTCACATGCCGCCAATTCTTTTGCTGCTGCCTTTCTCAGCCTGGGCCTTATGAAAAAGAGATGGTTCACCATACTCATGATTTCCTGGGCCACCCTTGTTTCTTACAGCAGGATCTACCTTGGCGTACATTACCCCGGTGATGTGATCGGGGGAGCAATACTGGGTGCACTTATTGGCTATGCATTTTATTCAGTCTTCCGCCTGATGGATGAGAAAATAGTCAATAATTCAAATTTCTTCAGGACAGGAAAGGAAAAAGATGCTGATAATTGATAATAATAGCACTGACCCCTGGTTTAACCTTGCTGCCGAGGAATATCTTTTCAGGAAGTTCGAAGCTGACATCTTCATGGTATATATCAATACCAGGTCTGTTATTATCGGGAAGCACCAGAATCCGCTCGAGGAAGTAAATGCCAGGTGCCTGGAAGAAAATAATATACCCCTGATAAGGAGGATATCCGGGGGAGGCACGGTATACCACGATGAGGGTAATATTAATTATACCCTTATAAGAAATACGGAAGACGGTAAGCAGGTTAATTTTTCAGAGTATACAGAACCTGTCATTTCATTTCTAAATAAAGAGGGGGTGGATGCTTACCGGGGTGATAAGAACGAGATACGAACAGGTGATTATAAAGTATCAGGTAATGCAGAACATGTTTTTAAGAACAGGGTCCTCCACCATGGAACGCTCCTTTTCTCAGCCGACCTTGAACTGATGTCGCGCTGCCTGCAGCAGCCGGATGCTGAAATTACCAGCAGGGCCGTTAAATCAAACAGGAGCAGGGTTGCCAACCTGGAGGGGTATATGAAAGGCATAAATAGCACCGGACATCTTGGGAGGAAGTTGATTGCCCATGCCAGGACTGTTTTTCCCGGGAGTGAGTCTTATGAGTTAAGTGAAGAAGATGTAAATAATATCAATGATCTTAAGAAAAATAAATTCATGAGCTGGGAATGGAATTATGCCTGGGGTCCTGATTATACTTTCGCAAAGACTTTCAGGATAGGGCAGGAAGAGGCCACAGTGAGGCTGGAGGTATCAAAGGGGATGATCAGGGCGTGCAAATTTTCAGGACCTGCTGCATGGAAGAAAATCGAAAGCTTACTCCCCGGCATAAGACATTCCTATGATGATATTGCTAACTTGCTGAACGAGAAAATGACTGTAGCGGACAGGGATCTTATTTATAATTTTATCATGTAGGCACTATGGATATTCTAAAATCGATATTTACCTGGGTTTTCAGTGTACTCTACATTGTACTTATGTTTCCCTTTACAATACTTATCTGGCTCATTGGACTGCCCTTCGGCAAGGGTCCACTGCTTGTTCACCGCTGGCTATCGGTGCAGGGCAGGGTGCTTATCAGGGTCAGCCCCCTGTGGAAGCTGGAGACAGACGGGATGGAGAACTATGTTCCCGGAACCAATTATGTTATGATCTCAAATCACCAGTCCCTGCTCGACATCCCCGTGGTAAAAGCCCTGGGACTTGATTTCAGGTGGGTCTCCAAGGTTGAAAACTTCCGGGTACCCATACTGGGGCAGTCAATGCAACTGGCCGGATATATATCACTGGCAAGGGGCAGTAAGGAGAGTGTGATGAAGATGATGGAAAAGTCCGGGGATGCCCTGGACCGGGGTGAGTCGCTCTTTATTTTCCCTGAAGGAACACGCTCACCCGACGGTGAGATTCACAGGTTCAAGAGCGGTGCTTTCAGGCTGGCACTGGAGAAGAAAGTGCCTGTCCTGCCGGTTATCCTGGATGGCACCGGTGAGGTACTGCCCAGGAAAGGAATTATTTTCAGTTCAGGATACAGATTGAGAATGAGGGTCCTTAAACCGATTTTCCCCCCTGAATTTAATACTGATGATCCTGATAAGCTGGCCGCCCAGGTCCAGAAAATGATGGAAAAGGCACTGGAAGACCTAAGAGGGGAGGCGCAGGTGTAAAACGGGAGATACGAATTACGCGAGCGCTACACCCGAAGTAGAACTTCGGGGTAAGCGAGCACAAATAGAATAAAACAATCAATCGATGAATCCTTGC
Source organism: Bacteroidales bacterium (assembly GCA_036351095.1). Classification (GTDB taxonomy): domain Bacteria; phylum Bacteroidota; class Bacteroidia; order Bacteroidales; family VadinHA17; genus UBA9300. Next base: position 3,141 of record JAZBOI010000126.1, read on the forward strand.
AGCTTGCTGCGAGGAGAGTCAATTATTAAAGAGCGAAATGGAGAGTATAAAAAAATTATATGAAGAGAGGGCAGAAAAGTACAGGGGCATGGCAGAGCATACAGGGAAGAAACTCCTGTATCTTTCCCTGATGAGGCTTTTTGTATTTATCGCCGGCGTAACACTGCTTGTTTTATTATGGAAAGTAAGCCAGGCAGCTGCCGTGGCAAGCTTTATTGCAGCACTCATAATTTTCATTTTCCTGCTCCGTATGTATGCATTTCAGAGCTTCAGGAAAGCCTTTTATG
>JAZBOI010000127.1:0-8166 GCA_036351095.1 Bacteroidales bacterium
CACGACATTGGAAGGGTATCGATGACGGGCAGGCTGGTGAAATCCAATCTGAAAAAACTTAAAACAGTCCCACCGCCGGACGAAATAAAAAAGGTCTACCGTAAGGCCAAGCCCGTGGACATAGAAAAATGGGAAGAAGCCATGGGTCGCGAGATTCCCGCAATGTTCAAAGCAAGAACAATCGCACAGGACCTGAAGCTCAATATGAAGATCGGGGATGTGGAGTACCAGGGCGATAATACAAAGGCAATATTCTATTACATAGCTGATGAGAGAGTCGACTTCAGGCAATTGATAAAAGTGCTGGCCGAACAGTTCAGGGTAAGGATAGAGATGCGCCAGATAGGGGCACGACAGGAAGCAGGGAGGATAGGTGGCATAGGATCATGCGGAAGAGAATTGTGCTGCTCATCATACCTCACCAACTTCGTGTCGGTAACCACCGCCCACGCAAGGTGCCAGGAGCTGTCACTTAATCCCCAAAAACTGGCCGGACAGTGTGGTAAACTTAAATGCTGCCTGAACTATGAACTGGACTGTTACATCGATAAACAAAAACATTTCCCCCCGAAAGAACCCCTGGAAGCTTTGGAAGGAAAAGCATGGTTCATGAAAATGGAAATATATAAAGGCCTCTTCTGGTACTCATTCGACAGGGAAAACCCTGTCAATATGATCGCCGTCCCGGTAGAAAGAGTGAGAGAAATACAGGAGATGAACCGTAAGGGTAAAAAACCGGCCAAACTGGTTGATAATGTTTATGATAATGTCGAAGCAATGAGCTTCGGAGATGTGGTGGGCAACGACAGCATCACACGCTTTGAGAAAAAGGGGGACGCAAGAGGGAAAAAACATAAAAGGGGAAAAAGAAGAAATAAAAATGGAAAAAGATAATAAGCAGGGCTCTTACCTGCCAGCTGTAATTATAGCGGCACTACTTATATCCGCCTCCATCCTCTTATCATGCCGGCAGGGAAGCATCTATAACGAAAGTGAAAAAATACCCGCTTATAGCTGGAATGCAGGCAATACAATAAGCTTCAGTGCCCCGGTAAGCGATACCCTGAATGCCTACAATATAAGCCTTGTTATACGTACCACTAACTCATACCCCTACCGCAATCTCTTCCTCTTTGTTGAAACAAAATCCCCTGAAGGCTACAGGATAAAAGACACTGTTGAGTATTTCCTGGCCGACGAGAAAGGAAACTGGTACGGATCGGGACTTGGTGATATCAATGATCTTTCCGTTCCCTTTAAAACAAATGTCTTATTCCCTGATACAGGTAACTATGTTTTTAATATACGCCACGGCATGAGAGAGAAGGATCTCAAGGGTGTGAGCGATATAGGAATACAGATAATTAAAAGAAAACAATAAAAGAGTATAGCCTTGTCTAAGAATAAACTAAGAAAATGGGCCGAGATGGAGAAGTATCCCAATGTCATCCAGCCCCGTTTCGAAGATGTGTTCAGGAAAGACCATGCACTGAAAGGAAAATGGAAAACAAACTTTTTCGACGGTAACAAGCCTTTAATTCTTGAGCTTGGATGCGGTAAAGGCGAATATACAATAGGCATGGCAAGGAAATTCCCCGCTGCAAATTTTCTCGGTATCGACATTAAGGGAGCAAGAATGTGGAACGGGGCCGCCACGGCTATAAGGGAAGCTATTCCCAACGTAGGCTTCCTGAGGACAAGGATAGAACTGATCGAATCATTCTTCGGCAGGGATGAGGTGGATGAAATATGGATAACCTTCCCCGATCCGCAGCTGAAGAAAAGAAGGAACAAGAAAAGACTTACCGGTCCGCGCTTCCTTAACCAGTACCGCTCCTTTCTCAGGCCAGACGGACTCATACACCTGAAAACAGACAGCCGTGAATTATATGAATACACCCTTGATCTCATCCGGGAGAACGGGCTGGAGCTGGTAGAGAAAACAGCCGACCTTTATTCGGGCGAAAATCTTAATGACATGCTCCTTATCAGGACTCACTATGAACAGATGTTCCTGGATGCCGGAAAGGCAATTACATATATCTGCTTCAGGATAAAGGGTGAAAAGCCCATTGTTGATATAAAAGACCACGGTGATGAATGACATGCCCTTCTTCCGGAGAGTATATGAAGTAAGCTCAATGATACCTTACGGCAGGGTCACTTCCTACGGGGCCATTGCAAAGTATCTCTCCACAGCAGGCTCTGCACGTATGGTGGGCTGGGCCCTGAATAACTGCCATACACTGGAACAGTATGTACCCGCCCACCGCGTGGTAAACAGGAACGGGCTGCTCACCGGCAAACATCATTTCGGCAATACCGGCACCATGCAACAACTGCTGGAGAATGAAGGCGCGGTGATTGAAAATGACAGGATAATAAATTTCAGGGAGATGTTCTGGGACCCTTCAATTGAACTGGATTAGTCCTTTGAGCTTAGAAAAAAAATCCTTAAACTTGTCTTCTTATTTAAATTAAATAAAAACAAGCTTTTAATTCTTATATATCATGTATACAAGCGATCAGATAATTAATGTCCTGAAAAAGGTAACTTACCCGGGAAAGGGAGATATTGTATCACTCGGTATGGTTGAAAAAGCCGAACACAGCCCGGAGGGAATAGTCATAGTACTTAAGACCGACAGGCAGAAAGATCCGGTGGCCTCATCCCTGAAGCATGCATGCGTAAAAGCACTGAAGGAAGAATTCGGGGATGATATACAGATCTCATCGATAGATATAAAAGGTCCTGCCCCGAAGGTTAAACCAGAAAAACTTGAACCGGACATGGTGCCGGGCGTTAAGAATATTATTGCAATAGCATCGGGTAAAGGTGGCGTGGGCAAATCAACAGTTGCCGTCAATACCGCTGTTGCACTGGCACGCCTTGGTTATTCAACCGGCCTGCTTGATGCCGATATCTTTGGCCCTTCAGCCCCTAAAATGTTTGACACAGAGAGTGAAAGACCGGGTGTCAGGAGAGAGGGCGAAAAAGAGGTTGTGGTCCCGATCACGAAATACGGTGTTAAAATATTGTCAGTGGGCTATTTTGTGTCACAGGATGATGCAGTAGTATGGCGCGGACCCATGGCATCAAATTTCCTGAAGCAGATGCTGGGACAGGGCGACTGGGGTGAGCTTGATTTTCTTATTGTCGACCTGCCCCCGGGAACAAGTGATATACACCTTACAATGGTCCAGGAAGTGGCTGTTACAGGAGCCGTTATTGTCTCCACACCTCAAAAGGTGGCACTGGCAGATGCCATAAAGGGTATATCAATGTTCAGAAACGAGAGAATTAATGTGCCGGTACTGGGACTGGTGGAAAATATGGCATGGTTCACTCCGGCCGAACTGCCTGAAAATAAATATTATATCTTCGGCAGGGAAGGATGTAAGAAACTGGCTGAAGATATGAATATACCACTGCTGGGCCAGATACCGGTGGTACAGGGTATCTGTGAGAGCGGCGACAGCGGTCTGCCGGTGGCCCTGAATGATGATGCCACGGGTGAGGCTTTTAAAAAGCTTGCCCTCGCACTGGTTGAAGCAACAGAAGAGAGAAACAGGAAACAGGACCCTACAAAGAGAGTAAAGATTAATCATTGACAGTAAATATGGAAGCAGAAAGAATGGAAAAGATCCACTCGCTTGTTAAGGAAACACTCGATAAGATCAGGCCATACCTCCAGTCAGACGGTGGCGATATCGAATTTGTTGATATAACAGACGACCTTGTGGTGAAAGTTAAACTGACAGGTGCATGCCATGACTGCCCCTACAGGATGCAAACTCTGAAGGGAGGGGTGGAGCAGGCACTGATGAAAGAGATTCCAGAAATTACCGGTGTAATTGCCGTTTAGTACTCACCCTTGTTAAATTCGGAAGCCTCGATATACTATTTAACCCTTTTGGCAGTTAATACAATAAAGTAATTGATTTGGGAAAATATCTTAAGTCAAATAGTATTTATATTGTGCTGGCCACCGGCCTGTTGCTTGCTTCATGCTCGGTTGAGAAAAATACCAGCCTCAGCCGTTTCTACCATAACCTCACATCCAACTATAATATCTATTTTAATGCCAGTGAGTCATTCCGGGAAGGAATGGAAAGGATAAAGGAAGCCTATAAGGACGATTATCTTACCATGATGCCCATCTTCGAATACAGCGATATGAATGCCGCCAGGACTGCAACGGGCGACATGGAGAGGGTGATAAATAAAACATCAAAACTGATAAGCCTCCATTCAATAAGCGCCAGGCCTGAAATGGATAACAGTGAAAATCTCAGTGAAAAGGAACAGGCCTTCCTCGACAGGAAGGAATATAATGAGTGGGTGGACGACAGTTACCTGCTGATGGGCAAAGCCTACCTGATGCAACATGATTTTAATAACGCAAGGATAACATTACTGCATAATATACGCGAAACCCATGACGAAGAGATGGCAGCCAGGTCAACGGTCTGGCTGGCCAGGACATATAATGAAATGGGTAATTATGCCGAGGCAAACAGGTTGCTTGGGGAGATGAACCCCGGGTCGCTTGATTCCCCGACAGCAGCTGAATATTACCTTACCCTGGCAGATATGCACAGCAGGCAGAACAGGTATGAAAGAGCCACCGAAGCACTGTCGGCAGCCATCGATAAGCTCCAGTCTAAAAAAGAAAAGAACAGGTTCACTTACATACTCGCCCGGCTGTACGAGGAAACAGGGAAGCCGTCACAGGCAGCCAGGTACTACAGGGAAGTGCTGAAACTGAATCCTCCCTACGAAATGGAATTCAATGCACGGATAAACCAGGCAGGTGTCTTTGACGTGGAAACAGGAAACATACAGGATATAAGAAAAGAACTGAATAAACTCCTGCGCGACGACAAAAACAGGGAATATCGCGACCAGATATACTACGCACACGGGAACCTGTCGATGCGTGAAGGCAATACCACTGAAGCAATAGATTATTACAGGCAGTCAGCAGCCGTCAGCAGCTCCAATAATAACCAGAAAGGCAGGTCATACCTGATGCTTGCCGAACATTATTATGAAGAACCCGACCTCGGCCTGTCACAGATGTATTATGACAGCGCAGTCACTTTCCTCGACCGTGACTACCCCGGATATGATGAGTATCATACAAGGTCGGCGAACCTCAATGAACTGATGATGTACCTTGATATAGTCGAGACACAGGACAGTCTCCAGTATGTGGCTTCACTCAGCCCGGGCGAGATTGATAACATCATAAACGGGATCATCAGGAAGATTGAAGACGAAGAAAGAAATGCTGCCAGGGCCGGCGATGACAGGTACAATATGGGAGAATTCTATGAGAGCCAGAGAAGATTCAGGGAAAGGGTAGATGTTAGCGGGCAGTGGTACTTCTATAACCAGTCGGCCCTGACCTTCGGGCGTACGGAATTCAGGAACAGGTGGGGCGACAGGCCCCTTGAAGATAACTGGAGGCGAAGGAATAAAGCAGCTACCGGGGCCTTCAGCGCTTCCGCGGGAGGCGACACTGAACTGCCGGCCGACAGCCTTGATCCGGAAAACAATATTAAAGCAAAAGAATATTACCTGAAAAACCTGCCCCTGAACGACTCCCTTGTGGCTGAATCCGACCGGATGATAGCCGATGCACTCTTCAACGCAGCACGTGTCTATAATGAAACATTCAATAACAGGGAGAAGGCAAACGAAGCTTACAGGCAGTTTATGAACAGGTTCCCCGACCACGAAAGGATGCCTGAAGTGCTGTATAAACTTTACCGGGTAAATGAACAAAGCGACCTGCAAATGGCCAATGCATACAAACAACAGCTTATCGGCAAATACCCTGAAAGTGCATATGCTAAAATATTATCCGACCCGGCCTACCTGGACTCAAGAATAAGAACAGAAAACAGGGCCGAAGATATATATAATGAAGCCTTCAGGGAATACAAAAATGAAAATACGGAAAAGGTTATTGAAATATGCGAGCGGGCAATAGATGAATTCCCTGACTCAGAGCTCGTACCTAAATTCATGCTCCTGAAAGCATATGCAATGGGACCATCGGCAGGTGAGAGAAAACTGAAAGATGAACTGGTGAAAATAACAGAGCTCTACCCCCTGAGCGAAGAAGCAGGCAGGGCCGCGGAAATGATAGCATACCTGAACCGGAGAGTACCCGACCTTAAAATAGAGGAAGACCTTCAAAAAGCAGTGCAACTGTACGACACACTCGATACCTCTCCCTACAGGTTCATTATTATCCTTAAGGATGAATCGCTCGACATGAACAGGCTCACTTTTGATATTATAAACCATAATATCGACAATTATACCGACCAGAATTTTAATACCAGGGGCGAACTTGTCAATAATAAATATATCCTGATTGCCGTCGGATTCTTTGACGATATTGAGACTGCAATGAATTATTACAATAATTTTGAGCCCGGACAGATACTCAATGTCACCACTGATGCCGAAATACTCACATTCATAATAAACTCATCCAACTATGACCGCCTGGTAACAGACGGCGACCCCGACAGATATTATCTTTTTTTCAGGGAAAACTACCTTAAGTGATATACCTTTGTAAAGGTATTTGCACTATATTTTTTCAACATGAGAAAAATACGTATTCTCTGGACTGACGACGAGATAGAAATATTACAGCCCCATATAATCTTCCTGACCGAAAAAGGTTACGAGGTGGAAACATGCACCAATGGTAATGACACCATTGATATGGTAAGCAAGCGTGACTATGATATAATCTTCCTGGATGAAAATATGCCGGGAATGAGCGGTATTGATACACTGAAACAGCTTAAGCAGGTAAAACCCGGCATACCGGTGGTGATGATCACAAAGAGCGAGGAGGAAAATATCATGGACGATGCCATAGGATCACATATAGCCGATTACCTTATTAAACCCGTTAAACCCAACCAGATACTCCTCTGCCTGAAAAAAAATACCGACAGCCTCCGTATAGTGAGCGAAAAAACAACAAGCAGCTACCACAGCGACTTCAGCAAAATACGGCAGCTAATAAATGAAGCTGATACCCCTGACCTCTGGGTGGAAATCTATAAAAAACTGGTGTACTGGGATATCCAGCTCGACAAAACAGGCGACACCAATCTCCGTGAGATATTCCTGATGCAGGAACAGGAAGCAAACCAGGCCTTTTCACGCTTTGTCTCCTCCAGCTACCTTTCGTGGATGAGGGACGAAGACAATAAACCACTGATGAGCCCCTCCCTGATGAAGGAAAAAGTCTTCCCCCTGCTGAAAAAGAATGACAGCCTCTTCTTCATCCTTATCGATAACCTCCGCTATGATCACTGGAAGGTCATATCCGAAGAGCTGACATCCCTGTACCGTATCACCGATGATTCGGTCTATTACAGCATACTGCCAACGGCAACAGGCTATTCAAGGAATGCACTTTTCAGCGGGATGATGCCGCTGGATATACAGAAAAAATATCCTGAACTGTGGGTATACGACGATGAAGAGGAAGGGAAGAACCGTAGTGAAGACAGCCTGCTCGGTAAACAGCTCTCAGTAGCCGCCCCGGGAATAAAATGGAAATACCAGAAGATAAACAGCAATGCGGCAGGCAGGAAAATAAACGAGACCCTGTCAGACCTCTTCGTTTACGATTTCAATGTGCTGGTTTATAATTTTGTTGACCTCATCTCCCATGCACGTACCGAGATAGAGATAATAAGGGACCTGGCAGGTGATGAACCGGCTTACCGCTCGCTTACCCATTCATGGTTCATACACTCACCCCTTTACGAACTGCTCAAATACCTCAGTGCAGAAAATGTGAAAGTGGTTATCAGCACAGACCACGGTACCGTAAGGGTCAGTAACCCGCTTAAGGTGACAGGCGACAGGAATACATCGGCCAACCTGAGGTACAAACTGGGCAGGAACCTGGATTACAGGGCCTCCGAGGTATTCGAGATCACCGACCCGCACAGGGCAGGTTTGCCGAAAACAAATATCTCATCAAGGTATATCTTCGCACGTAACTATGACTACCTGGTCTATCCCAATAATTATAACCACTATGTCAATTATTTCAGGAACACCTTCCAGCACGGTGGGATATCCATGCAGGAAATGTTGATACCCCTGGCTGTAATGGA
>JAZBOI010000128.1:0-2347 GCA_036351095.1 Bacteroidales bacterium
CAGGGAAAAGATAACCTGGAAGTTTAAAGCTGAAAATACTCCCGATTTTACCTTTGCCGCCAGTAAAACACACCTCTGGGATGCCTCAGGTCTGGAAGTTGAGGATGGAAGGAGAGTTCTTGTATCTGCTGTTTATCCCGGCTCCAGCCAGCACTACCCTAAGGCTGCATTCTTTGCCAGGAATGCCATCGAATACCTCTCTTTTGAATGTCCTGGCGTGCCATACCCATGGCCGTCTATGACAGTCTTCAACTGTGGAGAAGGTTCCGGGGGTATGGAATCGCCCATGATGGTCAATAATGGTGACCAGTCCCTGGAATTGAGTGCCGATGAAATAATATTCCATGAGATAGCTCATTCCTACCTGCCATTCTATAACGGCACCAACGAAAGACGCTTTGCCTGGATGGATGAGGGATGGGCCACATACCAGGGGATAAAGTGGAGTGAGGGAGATCCTGCCGGAACAGGTGGCTCCTTCAGGCAGGTCTTCAATATTGTAAGCGGTACTGCCAGTGACCTGCCACTGATGACCCCGACATATGCAATATTTGATGGCATGGCATCCAACTATAATAGCTACGGGCGCTCATCACAGGCCTTCTTTGCTATTGAAGACCAGCTCGGGACTGAAAAAATGAACATCGCCTGGAAGACTTTTACCGAACGATGGCATCACAAACACCCTGCACCATGGGACCTTTTTGCAATATTTGAAGAAGTGGCCGGATATGACCTTGACTGGCTGATACTGCCCTGGTACTACGAATTTAAAACACAGGAACTGGAACTTGGCCCTGTCGATACAAAGAATGGCAGCGTGACGGTTAAAAACACCGGGGGACTGCCCCTACCGGTATACCTCGAACTTGAATATGAGGACGGCAATAAAAAAACAATACACCGTAAACCCGAAGTATTTAAAGATGCTCTGGAAGCTAAAATTAAAATAGAAGATGCCTCACGGCTGAAATCAATAAAACTTGGCAATCCCTACTTCTACGAACAGGACCTGTCTAACAATAACTGGGCAAAAGAGCAATAAGACTGACTCCGCTGACCGGGATCTCTGATCCGTGACGTGTTGCAACAGTGGCTTTACCCGGTCATAAGGTCCGGTATGCAGATCTCCGGGCAGGAGTGGTTAAATTAAATGAAAATAGGAATTATTGATTAACTTGGGACACTTTTCCATAAAACTGCTTACCATGATTACAAAAAAAATGGCACTGCTTAGCGCAGGAATTTTCTTTATCCTTTGTCAACTTATTAATGCACAGTCAACTGATCCGCTTGAATCAATCAGCGAAGCTGAACTGAGAGACCACATTTTCTTCCTCGCCTCAGACTATCTTAACGGCAGGGTTGGTATATCCCCACAATACGAGATCGCAGCTCAGTACGTGGCAACACAGTTCGCTGCAGCCGGACTGCAACCGGTTCTGGAAAATGAAGAGGGAAGCAAAAGCTGGTTCCAGGGAGTGCCCTTCGCCAAAACAACTTACAGCGATGAGATAAAATGGAAAATAATAAAGCCAGGTGAAGAGAATACTCTCATTCATCAGGAAGACTTCAAGATACTATATGGTAGTAAGCTCAATCATGATAAGATTGCATTAGTATATGCAGGCTATGGCATAGAAGAGCCCGAACATGAATGGAATGATTTTGAAGATATTGATGTAGAAGGAAAAATATTGGTCGTCATCAGTGGGGCACCGGTGAAGAACGGCAAAGCTGTTTTACCCGAAGAGGTGCACCGAAGGTACACCGGACCCAGGGGTCTGCAGTCGAAGATAGGTGCCCTGTTCAGCAAAGGAGCCGAAGGCCTCATCCTTGTCGATATTGATGCTTCGTCAGGAATGCCTTTCAGTATTATTCCCAGTGAATTTGCAAAAGAAAAATATGTTTACCAGGGGGGCGGTGACAGGCAGCAAAGATCAATGCCGTCAGTTTATCTTGCCAGGCCGGAGATTCTAAACACCCTGATGGGCAAGCCCTCAAATGACCCTGCTGACATAGTGAAAAATTACAGCCCCGGCTTAATTGAAGACACTTACCTCGATAGCCAAATCGAAATACTAAGCGAAGCTTTGGTATATGCCAGCAACGTAACAGGTATGGTACCGGGTACCGATCCTGTTCTTAAAAACGAATATATAGTGGTGGGCGCACACCTTGATCATGTAAAACCTGTTAACGGCCAGGTATGCAACGGTGCTGATGATAACGCCAGTGGATCTGCAGGTGTGATAGAGATAGCAGAAGCCCTGGCAATGAACCCATGCAAACGGTCAGTGATTTTCATCACCTATACTGCTGAAGAAATGGGACTGATAGGTTCACG
>JAZBOI010000129.1:0-13350 GCA_036351095.1 Bacteroidales bacterium
GATAATACGGATTATTCCAGGAAAATAAAAGAAGTCCTCGAGGTTCGGTAGCAGTAGATGAGAACAAGAGCTGTATGTCTGCCATTAATGTTATTGATATTCCTGCTGTCAGTAAATACCAGGCTGCATTCGCAGGATGACAGGATTCTTAAGATTGATTCTTATTTTTTTATTAGTCCCCTGCTTGCCGAAATATCGGGAATGTGCTATTATGATAACTATATCTATGCAATTAATGACGGAGGCAACGGTGCTTATATCTTTAAGCTTGATCCGGAGACAGGTGAGTTAAAAGAAAAATACAGGTTTCGAAACCTTAGGAACAGGGACTGGGAGGAACTTTCAGTGTATCAGGGTTATTTATATATAGGTGATTTTGGAAATAACAGGGGACAAAGAAAAGATCTTGCCATCTACAAAATAAGAATTGATAGCCTGGGCTATCCTGAACCCCCGGTAGCGCTTACCGGGATGGAATATCTTGCTCAGGAGAAAGAAGTCAGTCCAAAAAGTGAAAATGAATGGGATTGTGAGGCCATGACAGTTACAGCAGCAGGGATATATTTGTTTTCTAAAAACAGGAAGGACATGATAACAATGATGTACCGTGTCAGGGAAAACACTTATAATTATCTTTCCCCTGCAGATTCATTCAATGCGGGTTTCCTTGTTACGGGTGCATATTATTATACCGGCGGTAATTCGCTGTTTCTATGTGGTTACCATAAAAAAGAAAGCTATCTTTTGCATTTTAAAGTGGGCGGTGAACCGGGTTTCTCGGGGGAATATACCAGGTATTTATTGCCTGAATTAGGATCCACACAGGTGGAATCAGTTTTTGTTAAGGGAGATTATATTTACCTTGCCTCGGAAAAAAGTTCAGTTCCCCAGGCGATATACAGGATAAGGCTTGCAGATATAGAATAGAACAAAATGAGTAGTGAATCAAAGGATACAGGTATTTATCTTCCACTGGTTGAAAAGTTCTATTCAATACAGGGTGAAGGCTTCCATACCGGTAAGGCTGCATTTTTTTTACGCATCGGTGGCTGTGATGTGGGATGCAGCTGGTGTGATACTAAATTTGCATGGGATCCTGCCCAATGGGAGATGACCCATATAAATTCAATTATTGGTGCTGTAAGGGATTCAGGTGCTGATTCAGTTGTTATAACAGGTGGTGAACCATTGATGTATAACCTTGATCCTCTGTGCAGTGAGTTAAAGGCATTGAATATAAAAACATACCTGGAAACTTCAGGTTCGCATGAATTGACAGGTATATGGGACTGGATATGTCTTTCTCCGAAAAAAAACCTTCCTCCAACCGGAAATATTTGCAGTCTGGCAGGAGAATTGAAGGTAATAATTGAAAGTGAGGATGATTTTAAGTGGGCTGAGCAATACCGGGTGAAAGTAAAGCCTGCATGTAAATTGTATCTTCAGCCCGAATGGAGCAACTATAAGAAGATTATGCCTCAGTTGGTTGAATACGTTAAAAAGCATACTGGATGGTCAATATCATTACAAAGTCACAAATTCATGGGTATACCTTAAGATGCTTTCTTAAGGTCATATTACTGGCCTTGCTTATTATCCAGCCACATTACCTGCTGTCACAGGAGCTTCATACCAGGTCAAACAAGGCATTGAAAGCATATAACTTTGGCAGGGAAGCTTATTCTTTCCTGGATTACAGGTCAGCTGAACAACATCTTCGTGAAGCAGTTAAAATCGATCCCGGCTTTATTGAAGCTTATATTCTACTGGCCGAGTTATCAAAAGATATGCTTGATTATGAACAGTCTGCGTATGCATACCGGGAGGCTATGCGTATTGATTCAGTTTTTTTTGTGCCGGCATGGTATGAATACGGGGAGGTACACTTCATGCTGGGAAATTATTCTGATGCAAAGAGCAAATTTGAATTATACCTGCAAATGGGAGATGAAAATTCAGTTAATGCAGGAAAGGCCAGGAAATACTTAATGGATTGTGAGTTTGCCCTGGAGGCAATATTGAACCCTGTGGATTTTAACCCGGTGAACATGGGAGATGCAATAAATACTGCCGATGATGAATACTGGCCTGCCATAACTGCGGATAATAATATGTTACTATTTACCAGGCAGAAAAGTTCAGGCAGACGGAATATCATGGGCAGCGGCATGCAGGAAGATTTTTATTACAGTTACAATATTGAAGGTGAGTGGACCGAGGCCAGGAATGCCGGGGCACCACTGAATACAGTATTCAACGAGGGTGCACAAACGCTGGAGGCATCCGGTAACTATATGTATTTCACAGCCTGTAACCGGGAAGATGGTAAGGGAGGCTGTGATATTTATTATTCAGCCAGGTCTGAAAGAGGCTGGAAGAAAGGGATAAATATTGGCGGGCCGGTCAACACCAGGTACTGGGAATCACAACCCTCGCTTTCCTCCGACGGCTCCATGCTCTTCTTTGTAAGTAACAGGCCCGGAGGATACGGGGGAATGGATATATGGGTAAGCAGGCAGGTTAAGGATGGCCGATGGTCAGAGCCCCTTAATCTGGGGAATGTTATTAACACCCCTGGAGATGAGATGTCTCCTTTTATTCATTTTGATGGTAAAACACTTTACTTCTCTTCCAATGGCCGTCCCTGTATGGGAGGCTTTGATATATTTATGTCGCGGATGAAGCCTGACAGTACATGGACAGAACCTGAGAATCTTGGCTACCCTATAAATACCCAGACCGATGAGATAGGGATGATAATTTCTTCCTCGGGTAAGCTTGCATATTTTTCTTCCAGGATCAATCCCCTTAAAGGCAGGGATCTTTACTTTTTTGAAATGCCTGAATCGCTCCGGCCCGATCCTGTTTCCTATCTTAAAGGCAGGGTAATAGATAAGAAAACGGGAAAACAACTCAGAGCCAGCTATGAGTTGATCAACCTGGGTACAAAAAGAACAGTAATTCAATCGCTCACTGATCAGCGGGGTGATTTCCTGGTTTGCCTGCCTACGGGCCATAACTATGGTATAAATGTAAGCAGCGAAGGTTATCTTTTCTATTCTGAGAATTTCATGCTTGAAGGTGAGCATAGCTCTCTTGAGCCCTATCAAAAAACCATATTATTAAGCCCGATTATGGTTGGTGAGCAAATGAACCTGCATAATGTGTTCTTCTCTCTTGATTCATGGGAGCTAAGGGAAGAGTCAATGCCTGAACTGGAAAAGCTGTTCAATCTGCTAAAGGCCAATCCCGGGCTGACTGTTGAGATAGGCGGGCATACTGATTCCACCGGCAGTGATGAGCACAACAAAGTTCTTTCGGAAAAAAGGGCACTTGTTGTCAGGGACTATCTTATTAATAAGGGTATAAGCGCTGACCGTCTCCGGTATAAGGGATATGGTGAGAAGATGCCTCTTAATGATAACGACAGCGAGGAGAGTATGCGCCGGAACAGGAGGACAGAAATACGTATACTTAAGATTGCAGAATGAAAAAAAAGAAAGGGCACCTTTAAGGGAGGTGCCCTTTTACCCATTTTCTTGGCAGACATTTAAAAACAGGTGAGAAAGAATTCTGATAATTATCAGATTGCGATTCTGGATGAAATATGTTCAGATGTTCCTTCTTTCATTACCCTGGGTTCGGGAACCGAGAAATACATAGCAGTTCCGTGAACACCATTGGGTCGTATCCATAATTCACCATTCATACTCTCGATAAGCTTACGTGATAGCATGAATGAAACAGTGTTAAAAGTATTCTGGTTTTGCACCAGTTCCTCCTCAAAATTGTCACAGGCAAGCAGTTGTTGATTCTTAGTGTAACCATTACCCGAATCAATGATGTAAAAATCAACCCTGTTCTTTTGCTTCCTGTAACCCATCCTGATATAACCCGCATCAGTGTTCTCAAAAGCATTGAAAAAGAGATTTTTTAAAACCCGATTAATTTTCTCTTTATCAATATATATTGAGTCACCTCCGGATCTTTCATCTAGCAGTAGTGTAACCTTCTTTTTATCAAACCTGCTGATGGAAGAATTTATATCATCTAGAAGATCTTCCAGTAATGTATTTAGCTTGCACTTTGTATATGTGGATCTTGGTATTTCGGAATCGATCAGTGCTGAATCAAGGAAATTATCAAATAAGGTGATTAACTGGTCGCATGATTTCATGATATGCCTGTTGTACTCATCCCTCTGTTCATCCGTGCAGCTATCATTATTGCTCAGGAAGGTGAATGCAACAATTGAGTTCATGTATGTTCGCACTTCATGAGACAATCCTGTCAGTATGGATGGAGTAGTTAGCATATCGTTTTGCTGAATATGAGATTTTTCACCTGGTTTCCCTTTGTCAACTGCATGTGACACCTTTTCCGTATTTCTCCCAAAAGTCATGTAAATCTCCCGCTAGTGTACTATTCCTCTTAGTTAATCTTTTTCAAAAGTTTCCTTGCATCCTTCTTATGCCTGTTTTCAGACCTGGTGATAGCCTCAAGCAAGTGCCTCGAGCTTTCTTTTTCGCCTGTTTGCAGGTAGCATACGGCAAGGTAAAACCGGGCATCTTCAATAAAAAGGTTGTCATTGTCCTCAACCACCTTACTGAAGGAGCCAATGGCTTCATTATACTGGCTGATCTGCATATGTGATGATCCCTTCAGAAACTCAACCTGCATATCAGCATCCACTATCCTGTTGAACCATTCTATTGCTTCAGTATAATTTCCTGAATTATAATATTCTGTAGCCATTGAATAGGCCTCATCAATCATGGCAGACGATGTACGTGAGACTGAAAGAGGGACATACTCAGGTGAATATTTTGATGCAATATCTGCATCACTGGTGTTCCTCAGGGTAAATAGACCCAGGCTTGCAATAATAATAAGACCTGCGAATACAGCTGCATACTGAATGACGTGTTTGGAAGCTGTCTTTCGTTGTGCCCTGGCTTTTCTGTGCCTTGCTTCGGCACTCATGAGGCTTTGCCTGAATGCAATTGCATCCTGGTTTTCAAGATGTTTTAAGACCTTTTTGCGCAATTCGAGCTCCTTCTTAAGGCCCGGATTACCCTCCAGCTCAGCCTCAAACCATTTCTTCTCGGAGCTTTGCATTTTTCCCTCGAGGTACCTTTCGAGAAAGCGGTTGAACTCAATTTTTTTCATGATTCATTATATTTCATCTGGATAATATATTACTATTTCACTACCTGGCCATTACTGGCCGTTATGCTGCAGACCTGATTATGGAAAATACCATTTCTGCCTGCCCCGCAGTTGCTCCGTGTGCACAACCGGTGGGTATATGCCACCTGTGCTTCGTAGCATTTCTTATATGTCATATAACTTAATATGACATATTTCGCGTGCCTTCACACACCGCAGCTTTCGCAATAAGCATACGGCACCGCTCAATACGGTTAAAATATTTTACAGATCGCTGTATTTCGTCTGGATTACCTGCTTCTATATTTCAGGTTCTGTTACCGGAGGTAATGTCATACCTTTTTCCTCACCGTCACCGCCACGAACGAGAATCATTTCTTCGTCTGAAAGTAAAAAGTCACTGAAATTTTCAAAGTTTTCCTGGTTTAAAGTTTTCATCGCTAATTTTTTTGGTTACACTTCTAATTAATCGGGTTAAAAATTACATCTCATATATACATGTCATTTTTAACCTTTTTGTGACACAAAAAAAGTGACTTTTTTTTTGCATATTTTATAAAATGCAGGTATACAAGGATATGCATGGCAATTTTTATTTTGCTTTTTAAGTTCTTATACTGATATTTGGATGCTTGAAGTATAATATTAATACAGATGGGTATAATCTGCAGGTGCATATTAATTTTTTCAGTTATTCTCTTTTCTTATTTTCCCCCTTTATATGCCGGCGATCATACTTTAGCGCTTAACGGTGATTCCACCCTGATTAACAAGCTTGACGCTTTTAAGCTTGCCATGCAGGAGAGTAATCCCGAAGCCGGCAAATACTATGAGTGGATACTGGACTACCTTGCTTCCCATGATACCAGGGACAGTATTCTCCTATCCGATTGTTACTATTATGCCGGGACATATAAATATCTTACAGATTCATACGATGAATCAAAGGGATTGTTGCAAAAATCTATACGATACAGGCTGGCAAAAGACAGTATTGATGATATTTATGCCAGGGCAAGGACGAATCTTGCACTGTCCTACCTTTATAGCGGGCAAACGGAAAAGGCAAGGGAAAACCTTGAACTGGCCCTTGCCACAAGGGAAGATCTTTTTGGAACGGGTTCTCCCTTGCTGCTCCGGACACTTCTGAACCTTTCTGCTTTATATATTGATATGAGCATGTATGAAAGGGCCCTGTCAGTATCTGTCAGGGGGATACAGATGGCTGAGGAATACCCTGATGTAATAGATAATGAGAGTCTCGCAAGTCTTTATTATAATACCGGGGTATCATATATGAATATCTTTGATTTTCACAGGGCAAAGCGAAATTTTGAGCTTGCTTATTCACTGACTTCCGGGAATAAATCTTTTGAAATAGCTGATATATTAAGATCTGATCTTTCAATGGCGGCATGTAATTTCGAGCTGCAGAACATCGAAGAATCAGAATATTATTTTAATAAAGCACTTAAGCTGGTAGACTCCACGCATTTCAAGGGCAGGTTCCTTTATTCAATTTATGATAATTATTCCCGGCTCCTGTCAGAAATTGAGGATCTGGAAGGTGCCAGGAAATATTTGCTCCTGGCAGTTGATGAAGCTGAGAAGGCTTTTGGGACCAACAGCCGTGACCATATTATCCAGCTTCTGAATTATACATATTTCCTTCTTCAGCAAACAGATGATTATGGGCAGTTAGATAAAGTGTTGAAACAGGTACTTATATATACAGAAAATAATGAACACGACCGGAAGGTGAAAGGGGAGGCATACCTCTATCATGCCAGGCTGATGTATGAAACCGGGAGAAATAGTGAAGCACTTGCATCTATCAATTTGCTTATTGAGGATTCTTTGATAATGTCACCAAGGATAAGGACAGCGGCCTACCTGTATAAAAGCAGGATACTTGTGAGCATGCCTGAAGCTGAAAGTGATGCCGGTATTCTAAAGGAGGCTCTGTCTGCAGCTGAAAAAACCATAGCCCTGATCGAGGATACCAGGATAAGGATAAAGGAATATGAAAGCAGCAGCATGGTATCGGGTAGTTTTTTTGATGCTTATGATCTGTCACTTTCAATTTTACATAATTTATTCAGGCTAACAGGCGATATTGCTTATGCTGAAAGGGCTTTTGCGATTTCCGAAAAATCAAGGGCAGCAGGACTCCTGCTGGCAACAAGAAATAATAGGACAATGGATTACCATCTGCCCCCTGATCTTGCCGGACTCGAAAGGGAGCTGATGGCGGATCTGAGGGACTACAATGAGGTGATATATAATGAGTCTGTAAGACAGGAACCTGATTATGAATTAATAAATCATTATCGCCAGCTCAGCGTAAAGACAGGAGCACGTCATGACTCACTTATCAGAATTTTTGAAAAAGACTATCCGCGCTACTATAACCTTAAACACAACACCGGTGTAAGCAGTATTACAGATATCAGGGACAGGATAGGGAAAAAGGGCAACTTCATTGAATATTACCTTTCTGACAGCCTCCTGTTTATCTTTTTAATAAATGAGCAGGTGTTCGAGATAAAGACAATAAGCGGTGTAGATGATTTAAAAGTAATGATGCTGGACTTCAGAAATATACTCACCAGTCCTTCAATTGTAACAGGATCAGTTTCACAGTACAGACAATTTATCAGCCTTGCATCGGAACTATACAGCAGGTTGGTGCTGCCGGTAAAGGATTACCTGGTTTCCGACAGGTTGATTGTTTCAGCTGATGATATTCTTTCATACATCCCTTTTGAATCACTGATCTCTGAACTGCCGGCATATGACGAGGTAAATTACAGGAAACTGTCTTACCTGCTGAACGAATACAATATAGTATACGAATACTCCGCCACCCTGCTGTCAGAAAAAATATCATACGGAAGGAGCATTAAAAACCGCACACTTGTCTTTGCCCCGGAGTATAGTGGCAACCTGGATGTCAATGAGATCATGATGACCAGGCAGTCGTTTCGTGACAGCCTTGGCAGTATACCCGGTGCACGTGAGGAAGCAATATATATCAATAAATTACTTGGTGGAGACCTGTTTATTGATGACCGGGCCACTGAAAATGCCTTCAAGAACAATGTTCTCAAAGGTGATATAATACACCTTTCAATGCATACCCTTTTAAATGACCGTGAGCCAATGTATTCAAAAATGATATTTGATATGAAGGCCGATACTGTTGAAGATGGCATGCTGAATACCTTCGAGGTATATAACATACCATTCAGATCAAAGATGGTGTTTCTTAGTTCCTGCAATACAGGCAGCGGTTTCCTGCAATCAGGCGAGGGTGTAATGAGCCTGGCAAGAGGTTTCTTTTACTCGGGCAGCCCCAGTGTGATCATGTCACTCTGGGAAGTGGATGACCTGTCAGGCAGTGAAATGGTGAAAAATTTCTATGCATACCTGAAAAAGGGATATACAAAAAGCAGATCCCTCAGGAAAGCAAGAATGGACTACCTCTCCGGTGCTGACCAGATGCGGTCACATCCCTATTTCTGGAGTACCATGGTTATTATAGGCGATGATGATGCTGTTTATTTACCTTTGAAAAGATACATTATAATAATATTGGTTCTGGCAATAGCCGGCCTTTTAATACGGTATTATTACAGGTCAGTAAAAGAATAATCACTGAATTCAGGATCAGCTTTGATTATTTTAATGAGCGCCTCTTTGCAGAGATACTTTTTCCGGCGGGCATAATCTTCCGATTTATAATTCATGGTTTTTGCGATCTCTTTATAGTCGGCTCCTTTGATCAGCATATTGAGCACTTCCCTGCATTCCGGCTTGAGAGCAAGAAAAGATTTCTGCACTATTTGCTCCAGGGGAGTATCAAGCAGGCTTGAAGGATCAAATTCATCGCTCACATCAGGGTCCAGGTCCACTTTCTTCTTTTTCTTCCTCAGATGTTCATGCCATAAATTGCGGGCAACACCAAAAATAAATCCTTTTACATCCGTCGATTCATCCAGGTTGTTCTGCTGTATCTTTTTGAAGATTACCATCAACGCATCCTGAAATATATCATAGGCATCATCTTCCGTACCTGAATTTTTTACTATATATGCATTAATGGTATCGAAAAATGTGTCATAGAGGTAGTTAATAGAATTCTGATCCCCCTTTCGTATTCCCTCTATTAATTTTTTATCTGAGTGTTTTTTTAACACATCATTTCATTATTTGTGGCAAATATAGTATTTCCGGTATAATTAACTGAATGATTCTACAGCATTAAGCATGAGGCTGTCATATTTGAATAGAATTAAATTATAAATATATTTACATGCTTAAGCAAGAACAGTTATGTCATTCCCCTACGAAAGGCAAGCAGATGCAATGGACTGTGGCCCCGCCTGCCTCCAGATGATTGCACGCTTTCACGGCAAGAAGCTCAGTCTCCCCGATTTGAGGGAACGCTGTTATATTACCCGTGAAGGAGTCTCCTTTCTGGGTATCTCGGAAGCAGCCGAATCGATCGGTTTGAGAACCCTGGGTGTACGTATTCCCTTTTCAAAGCTTGCTGAAGATACCCCCCTGCCATGTATTGTCCACTGGAGACAAAAGCATTTTATCGTGGTATACAGGATAAAAAAAGGGATAGTCTATGTTGCTGACCCCGCACGGGGTCTTGTTAAATATACAAGGGATGAGTTTGAAAAGAACTGGGCTATGACCACTATCGACGGTGAAAAGGTTGGCCTTGTAATGATACTCCAGCCCACACCTTCATTTTATGAACAGGAAGAGGATGAAGGAGGAAAGTCAGGTTTCGCTTTTCTTTTTAAGTATATTAAGCTATACAGGAAGTATTTCTTCCAGATATTCCTTGGATTACTTATTGGCAGTATTATACAGCTTATATTTCCCTTTCTCACCCAGGCTGTTATAGATATCGGGATAAATACAAGGGACCTGGGCTTTATTTACCTTGTGCTCTTTGCCCAACTGGCCCTTGTCATCGGGAGAATGACAGTTGAATTTGTAAGGGGGTGGTTATTACTGCATATAAGCACGAGGGTGAATGTGGCAGTCGTCTCCGGTTTTTTGCACAAAATGATGGCCCTGCCCATTTCTTATTTTGATAAAAAGTTAAGTGGTGACATATTACAACGTATTGAAGATAACCAGCGGATAGAATCATTCCTGAGCAATACGTCCCTGAGTGTTTTGTTTTCATTTGTCAACCTCCTGGTATTCGGCATTGTGCTGGCAATATACAACCTTAATATTTTGCTCGTTTTTATAGCAGGAACGCTACTGTATATTGGGTGGGTGACCTTTTTTATGAAGTCCAGGGCCAGGCTTGATCACACCAGGTTCAAGCAGTTATCAGATAATAATGCCAAGCTGATTGAAATAATCACGGGCATGCAGGAAATCAAACTTACCCAGAGTGAAACAAGCAAAAGATGGGACTGGGAAAATCTCCAGGCTTCCCTTTTCAAAACGAGGGTTAAAGCAATGAGCCTGTCCCAGTACCAGCTTGCAGGAGGGAAACTGATAAATGAGGTATCCAATGTGCTGATCACTATTATAGCGGCACTGGCTGTTTTGTCAGGCAGCATGACACTTGGTATGATGCTGGCTGTACAGTTTATTATAGGACAATTGAATATCCCTGTAAACCAGATGGTTGTGTTTTTCAGGACAGCCCAGGACGCAAGATTGAGCCTTGACAGGTTGTCGGAGGTACAGGCCAGTGAGACCGAGGAGTCAGAGACTGATATGAAAGTAAAAGACCTTCCGGCAAACAGAAGCATTTTTATTAATGGCCTTTCTTTTCAGTACGAAGGCCCCCGGTCACCATTCGTCCTGAAAGATATCGATATTGTTATTCCCGGGAAAAAGATTACTGCCATCGTTGGAACAAGCGGAAGTGGAAAAACAACACTTCTGAAACTGATGCTTGGTTTTTATATACCGGTGGAGGGAGATGTGATGATAGGTGACACCAACCTGCGTAACCTCAGCCTCAAAGTATGGAGGAGCAAGGTGGGAGTTGTTATGCAGGATGGTTATATTTTTCCTGATACCATAGCCAACAATATTGCCCCCGGGGTGGAAGAAATTGACAGGGACAGACTGATTAGAGCCACCGCTATAGCCAATATAAATAGTTTTATCGATACTTTGCCCCTGGGAATAAATACAAGGATAGGGCATAACGGGCAGGGACTTTCGCAGGGACAGAGACAGAGAATTCTGATCGCCAGGGCGGTTTATAAAAACCCTGAGTACCTGTTCTTCGATGAGGCCACAAATTCTCTCGATGCATCCAATGAAAAACAAATAGTTTCAAATCTCAATGATTTTTACCCTGGCAGAACCGTGGTAATTATTGCGCATAGGCTGAGTACAGTACGTCAGGCAGATAATATTGTCGTAATTGACAGGGGACGTATGATTGAGAGTGGAACACACGAGGACCTTATTGAAAAGAAGGGAATGTATTTTAACCTGATAAGAGAACAGCTCGAGCTTGGTAACTGATCATTATGAAAAAGCAAACCCAGGAAATAAGATATTCACAGCCCGTTGAGGATATAATGAATACACCTCCGGGATCACTGGTGCGCAGTGGAACAGTAATCGTAACAACAGTTATTATCTTGCTTCTGCTACTGTCGTACTTCATTAAATATCCCTACATAATAAGGGCTGAAGCTGTTATAACAACTGAAAATCCTCCTGCAAATATCGTAGCCAGGGTATCCGGCAGCATAGAAGAGCTATTTGTTGATGACGGAGATATTGTTACCCCCGGGACAATACTGGGAATTATGGAAACTACTGCTTCTTATGAAAGTATAAAATGGCTCAGTGCAATGCTCGATACCCTTAAGTCAGATGAACTGCCTTCTTCATTTATTGAGCATGAATTCAAGCTGCCTGGTAATCCTGTACTGGGGGAAGTACAGGACCAGTATTCAGCATTCAGGAAAACATTTTTTGACTATTTCAATCATGTTCAAATTGATTATTACGGGAAAAAGATCGAAGCTGTCCGGGACGAAGTGAAAAGTATTGAGGATTATATCCGGCAGCTAAGGCAGAAGGAACAGATCAGCAATTCGAATCTGGAAGTGGAAAAGAAAAAATATCTGAGAGACTCTCTTCTTAATCAGCAGGACATACTTCCGGATGCGGAGCTTGAAAATTCAAAGCAAGAATATTACTCAAGCCGGATTGACCTTGTGCAGGTACGCCTGGAAGCAGCATCCAGGCAAATAGACATGGCTTCAAAAAAACAGGAACTGCAGGATCTTCTAGCCTTACGCGATGAGGAAAGGCAGAAATTCAAATCTGTAATGGAAGACCAATTGTTGAAACTTAAGACCAGGCTCGACTGGTGGATCCAGAATTATTTGCTTGTCTCACCAACCAGGGGCAAAGTCACTTTTACATCTTTCTGGTCAGAAAACCAGTCCGTCCGGGAAGGCGAAACAGTAATGACAGTAGTTCCGGGCGGCGACAATGAAATTATTGCACGCATAAAGATACCAATGGCAGGTTCCGGCAAGGTAAGAGAAGGACAGGATGTAAACATTCAGCTTGATAGTTATCCTTACCTTGAGTACGGCATGGTGCAGGGAAGAATAAGATCAAGATCTCTTGTGCCACAGGATAATTTATATGTACTTGATGTGGAGCTCCCTGATGGTCTTTCAACTTTCTATGGGAAGCAGCTTGATTTCAGCCAGAGCATGTCAGGAAGAGCTGAGATTATTACAGAGGATATGCGCCTGATAGACCGCCTGGTTTATCCATTTAAATACCTTGTGGAGAAGAACAGGAGATCAGCTGAACCCTGAAAATGGTAGTTTTATTGCCAATTCTTTAGATTTTTCAGTATCCTGCAGGGCTTTCATGACCGGGCTGTGTTTATAAATAGCTGTTTTACAGTTACTAAATATTATAATTGTTATTCCTTGAGATTTTCTAAATTATTCGATATTTTCGTAACCTTGATTTGTTGCAGATTTATGCTGTTATTAGATCTGTGAAAGTGCTCAAATAAAAGGATTAGTTATGACTGTTAAAAATCCGGATGATCCTGTTCGTAATGAACAATTCGATGCAGATGATAAGTCTGCCGAAACTAATGGTGAAAATAATGAAGTTGAAAAAAACAATGATGCGGCTCCTTCA
>JAZBOI010000130.1:0-7042 GCA_036351095.1 Bacteroidales bacterium
ATTTCGGGCAGATCCCCGGGAGCTGAAAGGCTGCAAACAGTAACATCATATGAGGAAAGCAAGTCGTATATCTCCCGCTTGAACCATGATATATGCCTGAATTCTATTACATTGGTAATATTATTATCAAGTTCTTTACAGAAGTCCTCTATCTTTGCATCATTCCTGTGGAGATTACCCGGCAGCTGCCATAGCACTGCGCCGAGCTTCTTTTTCAAAGGTTCTATAGCGTCATAGAACTTTTTAGCATGTTTTCTGCAGTCTTTCAGCTTTTTCATGTGGGTGATATAACGGCTTCCCTTAAGGGAAAAACTGAACCCGGGGGGCGTTTGCCCGAGCCATGATTTTAAAGCATCTTTTTCCGGAATTTTATAGAAGGTATTATTGATTTCAACCGAATTAAAATGCTGTGAATAATACTCAAGCCAACTTTCTTTTTTTATGTCTTCAGGATAAAATTTACCTTTCCAGTCACTATAATGAAACCCCGAACATCCGATAAATTTTTCCATCTTCACCTGAATAAACATTTAGAAAATATAATTCAGTCTTAAACCGCATCATATAAGTTACGAAAATTTTACTGGATAAGCCGGGTTGATTCCGGATTAAAAATACGGGGCATTGCCCTGTCAGAAGTAACATGGCAGGAAAGGGGATCCTATATTAATCCCTGCTGTTACACAGTTCAAGGTTATATGTAAAAATCTTGTTGGACGGGTAGGCACTGCACAACTGTTCACAATAAATCCTGGCTTTTTCAGGCGAAGGATCCACTTCGAGGTAGATCTTTGAAAGGAAATAACGTGAAATGGTCAGGCTTACCGTATCTGATGAGCTGAGATTGGCTTCAAGTATTTTGATCCCCTCCTGCCTTAATCCCGGGTTATTGAAAAGTAACTTGCTTTTTCCAATATTGAACAGGGCCAGGTAGACACTGAACAGCTCTTTTTGAGCGGGACTTAAACCACCTGTATCAAATCGCTGGATAATATGGTTAATCTTCATGAAATCAATCATCATGGTAATAAGATTACCCTGCATCGCTTCCAGCCTGAAAGAATAGCTCAGGGTGATCAGCTCCATAAGGCTGTATGGCTCCCTGCTTTTCTTTATGTCAGAATAAGTGGACTTCAAAGCTGACTCAAAGTGCTTATAAGCTTCCCGCGAGTCAGCTGTAAGCGCTTCCCACCACATCAGGTCAATATTAAGAATATTGTATTCCCATTTATCCAGCCCGGTTTTTCCCCTGTCAAGTTCAAGCCTTGCCTCTTCAAAGTCCTGGTTATAAATAAGATCAAATATTTTGATAAAATCCCCGTCGTTCTCATCAAATGCGAAGAGCCCTGTGCTGAAACACAATAAAAGGATCAAATGAAGCGGCAATATGCATGCTGTACGTTTCCTGAAGTTCATTCTGATGCTTGGTTCTGGTATGTTTCAATCAGTGTTAATAGTTCGGAATAAATCCTGCTTTTTTCATCCTCAATCTTTTTAACGGCAAAATTTGAAGCATTGGTGTATCCCCCGGTATAATACCTTACGAACCAGGAAGACAGTATCAGCAGCCCGTCTATTATGCCGTAGTTGATTGCTGTATAGACAGCATAGTATGAAACCCCGCTTACCAGCAGGAAGGAGTTTATGCCGTTAAAAACTTCACCCGTATGAATCTGTCCCAGTCCCGGCAGGAGGATGCTCATAAGTTGCACCTTTGAGGGCCTGTACTTCTTATTAAAATCTTCGAAATCAGAAAACAGGGTATTTATTTGTGCTGTTCCTGCTGAATCAAGTATCTGTGTAAAATATTCGCGTGATTCTCCAAATTCATCCATCCCGTAATGACAGATTGCCATATAAAGATTTTTCTTATCGCTTAGATACCCTGGGGGATGGTCGGGCAGGTCAAGCAGTTCATACAATGCCACCATGTAAGAGCCCTGGTTAAAATTGCACAGGGCCTTATTGAGCTTTATCTCAAATTTAATACTGTCGTTATTCTCAATATTCAGTGCAAGGTCGTAATACTTAAGTGCATTATCGAAATCAGACAGCCTGTAATAAATTGAGGCAATCCTGGAGTACAGTTCATTATACCGGTTCTCCCTGTCAAAGAAGAGTACGCGCTGGTATTCCTTAAGGGCAAGCGGGTAGTTACCCATGGCAAACTGTTCATCAGAGAATTTCTTCATCTGGTGAATATCCTGTGCAGCCAGGGGAGGCAGGAGGAAAAGGCTAAAAAGAATTATAGATAATAAGCTCCGCATTGTCCTGGTACCTTTTTCGCATATCCGAGTTATATGTTTTAGCAGCTTTGGCCGAGCCCCAGAGGTTAGCAGAATAGAAGCTGACGGCCAGGGAGCCGAAGATCCACCCGTTAACACTTTTTATGCCCTTCCTGTCAAAAGCCCTGTATGAGGCCCAGGCATTGGTCCCGACGAAGAGGAAAGAAACGAGGGCATCTCCCCACCTGTTTGAATATGCCTTCCCGCTGCCCGGTATTAGCGCTGACATCATTACTGCAAGGGCCGGGCTCTTATATTTTTCATTTTCAAAGTTATAGGTAAGCCTGTAGAGACCGGGGTTATTTGCCATTATAAGATCCCTGTTCTGACTGCTATAAGCAAAGGCGGAATCATAGTTTCCGCTTACCCAGAAATAACTTAATTCATAAAAACTTCTGTCCCCGGGCTTCAGCATTTCTGCTATATCAAAAAACCTTTCTGATCCCGATTTGCATGTAAGTGAAAAAGCAAGGTATTCTTTTGCAGCAGGGATTGACCGGTCCTGGTAAATATTGTCTTCAAGGATCCGGAATGAATGATCCAGCCTGTCGCACTGGCCATTAAGCCTGTATGACTGAACAAGTTCCAGTTTGATAATCGTATCACCCGGCCACAAAAAATGAAGCCTTTCATACTCTTCCATTGCAAAGTTGTACTGGCGTGTTGTCCTGAGATACCTTGCAAATTCAAGTGAATTACGGTAATCCAATAGATTCTCCTGGGCGCCTGCATCGAGCATGACTATGCAGGACAGGGCAAGGGCAAGGATGATTTTTTTACCTGACAGGGTCATAGAAGCGTTTTTTATTCATATCCAGGTGATAGTGTTCCGGACTTGCCAGTCCATGGCAGCGCGACAGGCGGTCGAAGGAGCTCAGCCATCCAATGAACAGGCCTTTTTGCCGAAATGCCTGCACGGCATATTCCGAGCATGAAGGAGTAAAAATGCATGTTGGCATATCCTGTGACGATATAAATGTTTTATAAAAGAGGAAGACCGATGAGACAGCAATATCGATCTCGTTGTTCGACTCCCTGAGTGGCTTTGTATAATCACTACCGGATGTGTCTGTCCTGTTAAACAGTGTTTTAAGATCTTTATCGACCAATACCTGTGCTTTAATGGTGGAAGCATTTAGTGCGAACATTATGAGGACAATACCAATTGCATACTTAGCTGTTCTCATAAGCATTTACATTTTGAAGCGGTATGACTGGCTGTCTGACATATCATTCACTTTGATATTACTGAAATCGGTTACCTGGTAATTCTCACCCCCTGTACTGTCATATAATATCTGTACGATCTGTTGCGGAAATTCGAAAGCGCCTATTTTAATATAATTCCTGAAAAATTGTTTACTGAGTATCTGCTGCTCCTCACCAACCATAACAACGCTTTCAAGCCGCATATCTTTCTTTGCAACCACCACATGATCCATGATATAGTTTAGTTGCTCCGGGATTTTCCAGTACGACAGCACAAGGTCCCCTTTCTTTTCAACCTTGCTCATATTGTAATTCGATTTCTTCAGTCCATAGTCATTCAGGCCTGAATTAAGTGAGAGGTGGAATACCGTAAACTCGTTTATCGCAGGGATCGTTACTCTCTGCATCAGGGTGTCGCCGCTATATTTATAAATGCTTGTGTCCTTACTTACCCATATTTCTTCCCTGGGGAAGGTGATGGCATAAATCAATTCCTTAATGTTTTTATCGTAATAAACAGTTCCCCTGGTAAGGCTTTTTGTTCCGTTGCTGTTACTTATCTTGACACTGAAGTCGGCTTTTACCCTGAAATAATCCTGGCTTAAGCCGGCCTTACTAAAACCGAGCATTATTATCAAACAAATGCAAAGGTGCTTTATCATGCAGAAATAATTTTTACCAAAATAATGCAGTATAAATTACAAAAACAAAAGATGCCTTAAAAATCAGGCATCTTTCATTTCTGTCAGATTTTTTAGAAATATCTCAATTAAACGGTAACTTACTTAGTTGTAAATCCTAGTACCAAGCGTCATACAGTACGAAATAATAGAGAACTGAGAGAACTACGCTGGCTCCTGAACTTATAAGGCAACCTGTAAAAGCTCTCTTTGTAAGTGCACTGTCCTGGTCGGTAAGCACATAAACCAGTAACCATCCTACCCAGCCGAGAATACATCCCCACCAGAATGCCGGAATTCCGAACAGCGGATCTCCGTCCTGTGCTATGCCCAGTGGAGCGGTAATGTCGCTGATCCCGGCTATGAGATCACTGTTCATTGCTTCAAGATCTGCGTAAGTTACACCTTCATTCACTGAGAGGTATGAGTCAAGTTCGTACAATTCGCCCATGGCCAGGTCGAGCTGGTTTTCGTCAAGGACGAAAGCAGATTCTTCCATGCCTGGCAGGCCAGTATTTATTGGAGCAGCAGCCAGTACATGTGTCTGGGCTGACAATAACACAAGGCTTAAAAACACGCTTAAGGATTTTAAGAGGATTTTTTTCATAAGGTTTTACTTTAGGGTTCGATTTTATTTAATTTGGTTTTAAATCAATAAGAAATATATATCCGGTTTTTGTCGTCAGTTTTCTTTGTTCTGCTTTTGTTTGTTTCTACTCTCAAATATAATTTTTTTTTACAAAGTATTGATGATTGTTCAATATTATTTTTTTTCATTTGCTGCATATACCTGAAGCTTCCTTTTATTTTAATTTGCGAGTCCTGTTTCTGAACTCTAAAAAACAAGTAATTTAGTTAGTTATGAGCCTGGTAATATTGAATAGTAACTGCTTTCCGGAAAATTATGTGTATCTTTGCCAAAATTTCTGATTTGAGAACAGCGCTCTAAAAAATTATTTTACGCTCTATTATTAACTCCGGCACTTTTTTCTAAATCCTAAATTTTATTATAAGTAAGCATAATTCAAGGTTCTTATGAATTGCTTTATCAGGCAGTATGCTTTAGCAAGGTTGGCAAAAAAGCCACCAGCGACGGTATCACTTCCTTCGCAATGAATGAGGATCAGGTTATGTAAGTTAACAATTAAACAACAAACAAAATGAACATTTATGTAGGAAACCTTGATTTCAAGGTAAATGAAGATGATCTTCAAAAAGTATTCGAAGAATACGGTACTGTCAGCTCAGCAAAAATTATAGTTGACAAATTCACGGGCAGAAGCAAAGGCTATGGATTTATTGAAATGGATGATGATTCTGACGCCAGCAAGGCCATAAAAGACCTTGACGGATCTGTAATGGAAAACAGGGAGATAGTTGTCAATGAGGCAAAGCCCAGGAAAACAAGGTATTAATAGACATATAATATACTAATGTTTAAAGGAAAAGTAAAATGGTATGATGAAACCAAAGGATTTGGTTTCATTAAAACCGAAAGCGGGGAGGACATATTTGTACACCGCACCGGTCTGCTCTATTCCAGCGATATACTTCAAACTGACCAGGAGGTTGTTTTCGAGGTTAAGCAGGGAGATAAGGGCATGGTAGCTTATGATGTAAAATCAGCTTAGAATATTTTTAATGCGTCAACTGGTAATAACCAAACAATTAACTCCAAGAAATGAGGAATCAATAAACAGGTATTTTAACGAGATCAGCAATTATCCTATGGTAAGTGCTGAAGAAGAAGTTGAATTATCTGTTAACATCAGGAAAGGGGATATTAAAGCACTCGATAAACTGGTGCTGGCCAACCTGAGGTTTGTTATATCAGTTGCCAAACAGTATCAAAACCAGGGCCTGTCATTGCCGGATTTAATAAATGAAGGGAATATAGGCCTGGTTAAAGCTGCCCGCCTGTTTGATGCATCGCGCGGGTTTAAATTCATTTCTTACGCTGTATGGTGGATCCGCCAGAGTATTGTGCAGGCTATATCAGACCAGACAAGGATTGTTCGTCTGCCCCTTAACAGGATAGCGGCAATAAACAAAATTAAAAAAGCTATACCTTACCTGGAACAGCTTTATGAGAGGGACCCTACTGAAGATGAGGTGGCCAATTTTCTGGACATCAAGAATGAAAAAGTAGAAACAGCCAACCGGATAAAAAACAGGCAGGTTTCTTTTGATGTGCCTCTGGGAGGTGATTATGACGATAACTTCAGTCTGTATGATACAGTGCAGAACGAAAGCATATCTCCTCCCGACAAGGTGCTGATGAATGAATCTCTCATGATAAACATAAGAAGGGCACTGGCAAAACTGAGCCACAGGGAAGCTGCCATACTGAATATGTCTTTCGGGCTGGATGGCCATGCTGCATGGTCATTGCAGGATATAGCTGATAAATACGGGATGTCATCGGAAAGAGTGAGGCAGATAAGAAACAACGGTCTTTCCAAACTTAAACTATTGCTCAGGGATAATACCGATTTCCTGGGTGATTGATTAGTTTTTGTCATGACAGCTTACCCGGAAATAAAAATTAATATTGAGGAGAAATTCTTATGGGAAGATCACAGGAAACATTTAAAAAGAAAGATGTAAGGAATAAAAGGGCCAAGAAAAGAAAGGAAAAGGCAGAAAAAAGGATGGCCAGGAAAGACAATGATAAAAAAAGCGGTCTGAATGATATGATCGCTTATGTTGATGAGAATGGAGTTATTAGTTCAACTCCCCCTGATAAGAGATCTAAAGAGGAAATTGACCCGGAAGATATCGAGATCTGAATCCCGGGACTGCAAAAAAGATATTCCCACTATAGCTAAATTAAATGCATTTATTAACTTTGGTATAAAATCTTCATCC
>JAZBOI010000131.1:0-3541 GCA_036351095.1 Bacteroidales bacterium
AAAAGGCTGTTGACTGGATCAACAGCAGGGCAGGAAAAGAAGAACCCTTTTTCCTTTATCTTGCACTTCCCGCCCCGCATACCCCGATCCTTCCGACTGGTGAATTTATAGGTATTAGCAATACTAACCCCTATGGTGATTTTGTGGTAATGGTTGATTATATGGTCGGCAGGATTGCCGATGCCGTGGAAGACAATAAAATCGCAAAGAACACAATAATGATATTCACCTCGGATAACGGATGCTCTCCGGAAGCTGATCTTGAACAGCTCAAGAGCCTGGGACATTCACCCGGCTACATATACAGGGGCCATAAATCTGATATTTTCGAGGGCGGTCATCGTGTTCCGTTTATTGTGAAATGGCCTTCAAAAATAAGTCCTGGCAGAAAAAGTGTAAAAACTGTTTCCCTCAATGATATTATGGCTACGATGGCTGATATCCTGGGTTATGAACTGCCTGCTGATGCAGCTGAAGATTCTTACAGTATGCTACCAATAATAACGGGCGACCAGAGTGCTTATGATCGCGAATCAATTATTCACCATTCTGCCAACGGATATTTTGCAATCAGGAAAGACAGGTGGAAACTTAATGTATGTGCAGGATCCGGGGGTTGGAGCCATCCAACTGAAAGAGAGGCCGAAGAGATGGAGCTGCCATGGTTCCAGCTGTATGATCTTGATGATGATCCTGAGGAGGATAATAATATCGCAAATGATCATCCCGCGATAGTAAGTGAGCTCAAGGAGTTATTATACAGGCATATTAGTGAAGGACGGTCTACACCAGGCAAAAGCCAGGATAACACCCCGGCTGAAGACTGGCCTGAAAATAAACTGAAATATGAGATTACTTACGGACGTAATAAATAATAAGGTCAGCCTGTTGTTTTGTAATGTCAATCTTACCAATTGCAACCTTGATTATCTCTAAACCGGTGATTTCCCTGAGAACTTCTTTAAGATGTTTCTCTCCCTTGTACACATCTTCGAGATTATTGTAAGCAATCTCCTTCTGCATATGCTTGTTTGTACAGAGGAATATTTCCAGTATCCATGTAGGTATTATGATAAGTGTATTATAAAGAATAATACCATTGACAGGGTCAGCGAAATCAACAAGCGAATTGATCATCGAAACAGCTATCACAAGAAAAAGATATGTCATTTCCCTTACCGGTATACTCTGCGTCCGGAAGCGCAAAATGCCAAACAATGCAAACAAACCGAGAGCAATACCAATGTCCAGGGTCACCATCTCAAGGACAGTGCAAATCATAAATACTGAAACACCCATAAGGAAAAAGCCAAACAGGTATTCCGAGATGCCCTCTTTCCTGTATTCATAATAAAGGAACCTTACCAGTATTATCAGTGTGATTATGTTCATACCGAACCTGAGAAGAAACTCTTTTGTCTGCACCAGGTCAATCGAGCCAATTAAAGGCGCCAGGTATAAATCAGTCATTCGGGTTATTTATTACTTAAACATTGTTCCTTGAAAAGACTTATGATCTTATCCTTCCTGTAAAGCCTGTAGAAACTCTTTACGAAACGTACAAGATCATTTCTCTCCCGGCGTTCAAGATACTCAAAATCTTTAATCATGTCAATTATTTTATCTTCGAGCCCGAGGTAAAAATCCAGCACAGGCCTGTACATCTCATCGCTGTAACAGGGTCCGTAGAAAGCCCTCTCGGTTATCTTTTCCAGCCCCAGGTCCACCCTGGGCATTGAATAATGTGCATTTACCCACCCGGAATAATCGAAATCATAGGGTACGGCAATTAACTCTTCCAGTGATTCTTCATCACCAAAAACCTTTAAATTATGGATAAGCGGCACAGCCCAGTCAGAATTCGCTATAAGGTATTCAAATACAGATAATTTCAGCAGAATGTCATTTTCGACACTTTCCATCTTAATTACAATGTCCTCTATTTCGTCTTCATCAAACCTCTTTTCAAGGAAATCAACAGGTTCAAGTATAAAACCGATCTTTTCCGCAAATAAAGTATCGGCATGGATATCATAGTAAGAAATATTCAACAACCTGACCCTGAAACTGTAATCGGTAATAATATTGTATATCCTGTATGCAAGGTATTCTCTTAATACATAGTTCTGATATTCCTGCCCGGTGCTGCAATGACTTACCAGTTTTACCTTTTCCAGCTTATCAATATCAGAATACCCGCTTTCTATCCCTTCCAGGTATAGCATTACAGGTGGAAAATCGCAGGTACGGCGGCGGAAATTCCCCCTGGCACTTACTTTAATATGCTCATATATTGAATCATTATCACCCTCATATACAGTAAGCTCAGCATCAAGATATTCATCCTCCGGCTTATCCCTCATGAAAGTGCCTATATCAAAGGCCAGCTTTACTTCGAGGATGTCATTTTCGCTGAAAAGTCCGAAATCGGCACTTTTTTTATCCGGATTAGGATTTTTGGCAGCCAGGGCCGGGGCATTCCCGTTAGAATCATCCTTCTCGCCATGCGGACCGGGATTTTTGGCAGCGAGGGTTGAATTTTCTTCCCATGCATGAAGCTGCAGGTTTGATATTATGAATATTATGCATACCGTAAGGGCGATCCTGTTCATTTTATTTCATTTATTTTTGTTTATCCTCTTTACCTGTCCTGACATTCATAAAGTAAAATATTTACCAGCCGGTCCTTTTCGATCAGCTGGAAAAAACCATCCAGATAGTTATTTATGAGCTTTGCAAATCTTTCATCCAGCAATTCACACTTATCTTTTAGTGCGTAAAAATTATCTTTGTTTTCTTCAAATTCCCTGATAATCCTCCTGTAGGTTGAGTCGGGCCGGCAGGCTCCCATGAAATATCTCTGGCGAACATCCTTAATGGGAAAAATCTCATGAGGAACTGCATATGAGGCGTTTACATAACCTGAATAGTCAAAATCATAAGGAATGGGTACGGCCCTTTGCTGGTCTATGCTCTTTACAACCTTCATATTATGGTATGTCGAAAGCTGCCAGTCGGTATTACCAATCATGTACTGGAAGATTGTCATCCTGTCGAAAATATCAGGGATCATATTTTCGTACCTGAAAGGTATGTTTTCAAGCTCCATTACGTCCAGCCTCTTCTCCAGCACGTCCATTGGTTCGATCAAAAACCCAAATTTGCTGTAAAACCTTCCCCTGCTGCCTGTATCAATATATTTTACCCTCAGCAAACGCACCCTGAAACTGTAATCCGTCACCAGGTTGTACATCTTATATATAAGATATTCCTTCAAAACGTAATTATCATATATACTGGATGCATTACAGTGTGTTACCATCTTAATGTTTTTCATACTGTCTATATCATTATAAACAGTATTGGTATTCTTGAAATTAAGTCTTATAGGCGGAAAGGCACATATTTCACGTCTTCTTTCACCCCTCGACCGCAGGCTTATGTCATAGCTCACTGAATCATCGTCAGTGTAATAGAAAGTAATTACGGCATCCATGTATTCATCAGGCTTCTTCCTCATGTATTCGGTTACATCGAATTT
>JAZBOI010000132.1:0-4571 GCA_036351095.1 Bacteroidales bacterium
CCGAGAATGATCCCGGCTCAGTCATTATAGGAAAAAACACTATATTGTTAGTCGGAACATGTAGATATAAATCTAAGTATATGGAAATGCTTACATGCAGATTGAACAGGCTGACATTACTTTTATTGATCGGCTTTATTCTTCCCACGGTGTCTTATGCCCAGGGGCAGGAATTTAATGTTGATTCCCTGAAGAATAAAAGGGTTGTAGTGACCAAATATGACGGGGCGAGCTTTACCGGTGTTATAAAGTCAGCCGATGATAGAGAAATACTTATAGATGCAGAGGGCAGGGGAAGGATGTATATCCCGCTTCATGTGATCAGGTCAATAAGGGAAATAAGCATTAACCAGAAGGATGGTTACAGTATGTTTTCAACCAGGTATTTCCTTACGACGAACGGGCTGGGGATGACAAAAGGCGATAAATATGCCCTTTTGAATTATTACGGACCAGAAGCACAGTTTGCTGTTGCTGATGATTTTACCCTTGGTGTAATGACTACATGGGCTGCCATACCCCTTATTGGCTCGGCCAAATATTCCATACATTTTGATGATAATTTCCATATGAGCCTTGGAACACTTGTTGGTACACTCTCCTGGATTAAGCTTGATGCTGCCGGGATACTTGGATACGGGGCATTCACAATAGGCAATTATGAAAATAATTTCACCATCTCTGCCGGGTATGCAGGTGTTACCTATGATGGTGAGGGTGGGTCAGCACCCTTATTATCCCTGGCTTGCCTTTTCCGGCTCGGATCCAATCTCTATTTTGTTGGTGATTCATTTATCTACCTTGGGGAAACGCCTTTTACCGTAATTGTACCCGGTCTGAGATTCGAAAGGCCTTTCAAAAGGAGCTCCATACAGGTTGGAATAGGTGGAATAGTAGCTGATGGTGAGGCCATACCTGTACCCCTTCCACTGTTCTCATGGTTTTTTGATCTTCAGTAAAATATCATTCCAATATCATAAATTTAATCTGAGAATGTGGCAGTCAGTTGATGTAATATGCTCAACTTCAACTGCTTTAACAGCCTGCTTCAATGATTGTCTTCCGGGCTTAAATTACTGGTGCCTGGCGGAATACCTCTAACTTAACGTGAATTTTAGTAAGTCTACGTAAAAAATAGTTGTATTACTTAAAAAATAGTTTTATGTTTGTAGCAGGCTTTTATGTAATGTAGCAAAGAAGAGCTTATTTCGTGGAGAAAAAGAAGAGCTTTTTAAATGATGGCAGAAAGGAAGGGCATAAATTTTGAACAGAGAATCCGGTAAGCAAAACAAGACTGAAGAAAGGCAGGCGGGTAGTGAGGTAAGCCAGGTGTAAAGGTTTTTGAAATTTTAGATAAATAATTATAAGGTTATGAAAGCGAGACTCACGAAGGCTGAAGAAGAAATAATGCTGGTTTTATGGGAACTTAAGGAGGCTATTGTGAGGGATGTGATAAGCAGGCTGGAAGACCCTGACACTCCCTATACCACGGTCTCAACAGTGATAAGAATACTTGAGAAAAAGGGTTTTGTTGCACACAGGGCGGTAGGTACCACGCACCTTTATTACCCTGTACTTTCAAAGAAAGAATATCTTAAGAGCTACCTCGGGCGCATTGCAAAAAGTTATTTTGACGGCTCAACCTCGGGGATGCTGACTTTCTTTGCAAGGGAGTCTGACCTGAGTGTTAAGGAGCTGAAAAGTCTCATGGAAGAGGTAGAGTCTGAACTTGAAAAAGAGAAAAAAGATGGCAGGTAATATATTTATATACATTGGTAAAGTGTCACTTGGACTGGCAATCATCAGCCTGGTATACTTGTTTTTCCGGAACGATTCCAATCTCCGGCTAAAGCGCATTTACTTACTGGGAGGTATTTTAGCCAGCTGGGTCTTTCCCTTTATAAGGTTTCCCCGCCTTATACAGGTGGGAACAGAGAAGGCCGTGGCTGTACAGCCTTCAGCCTTTAATGTTGAACAGCTCGCCACAGAGGCGACAGCTGGTGAAACGGTAACAAATTTTGACTGGATGCCGCTGCTGCTCCTGCTGTATTGTGCCGGCGTTTTATTTATCCTGCTAAGGAATGTTTCCCTGTTTTATAAATGGAAGAAAAGGCGCAATGTGGGGAGCTCTGACGGGAGTAACATAATTTTCACGGACGGGGACCAGATCTACACCTTATTCTCATGGATCTTCATACCTGAAAAATACAGGAATGATCCAACGATAGAACCTGTTATCAGGCATGAGCGCGCTCATATCAGGCAATTGCATTTTATTGATCTTATTATAGTTGAACTGACGGTCCTGCTGACATGGTTCAACCCTTTTACATGGCTTATTTCCAGGATGATAAAAGAGAATCACGAGCACCTTGCCGACAGGGAAGTGCTGGCAGGGGGTGTTAACCCGGCTCGTTACAGGGCCCAGCTTCTGAATTTTACTCTCGGAACAGAGTATTTCAACCTGGGGCACTGCTTTAATCATTCATTAACAAAAACAAGATTTAAAATGATGAAAAGAACAAGAGTAAAGAAGATTGGTATTATCAAGTATTTACTGGTAGTACCTGTTATTATCCTGGCACTTGGTATATTAACCGGCTCTGAGGTGCAGGACTGGGATGGCAGGGTAAAAGGGAAAGTTATTTTTGCAGATACAGGTGAACCGGCAACCGGTGCATCAGTCATCGTAAAAGGAACAACAAATGGAACAACAGTCGGCCGTGAAGGTATTTTTGAACTGGAATGCGACAGGGACGATATGCTTGTTTTCTCCTTTGTTGGTTATGAATCAAAGGAACTGAAGGCATCATGGATCACAGATGAGCCTGTCACCCTTGAGTCCACAAGCTACGAGATAGACCTGGAAAAGGTGAATAACAAAAAGGTTATTAAGTCCGGGAAAGAAGGCATTGAAATCCTGATCAGAGGTGAGGACAGGGGAGAGCCGGTAATTATTGTTGACGGCAAAAGAGTGGATGATCCCAACAGTGTTGATCCTGAAGACATCGAACAAATCTCGGTTATCAAGGACCCGGAATCAGAGATGGTTAAAAAGTACAAAGCTGATAATGGAATAGTGATTATTACCTTAAAGGAGGGTGTCCGGGTTAAGCCTGAGGAAACAGACAAAGTGGTAGCTGGCAGGCATACCACCGAAGAGATTTTTATTGTTGTCGAGGAAATGCCTATGTTCCCGGGAGGCTTAAGCGCCCTTAAATCATATATCTACGATAATGTTAAGTACCCTGAAAAAGCCAGGCGTGAAGGCATTGAGGGGAAGGTGACGGTTGATTTCGTAATCAATACGACGGGTGATGTGGAAGATGTGAGTGTCAGCAAGAGTACCTATGCAGGATTTGATAAGGCAGCCATGGATGTATTTAAGGATATGCCACGCTGGGAACCTGGCAAGCAGAGGGGCCATCCTGTAAAAGTGAAATTAAGTATTCCCGTTGAGTTTAAGCTTGGCGGGAAATAATCCTGGATATAAGCCAAACAGGATAGGGGTGCCTTGTATTAAGCGGGCACTCCTTTTTATCTTAAGGCCTACTGGCCTTAGCTGCACAAAACCCGGCAGGCAGAGGAAATGTTAAAGAAAATATTATTGCTGAATGCGTGTTCTGCCCAGGTGCTACCCGCCAAATATCTCCCTGTAGATTTTACGATTTTCCCCCGGCTCGAATGTTTCTGTTTCAAAGGGTATCATCTCACGGGCTTCATCCGGACTTGATGCCAGACCCGCAGCGTACATTATAAACATAGCTGCACCGAGCACGGTGGTTTCTTTTTTATCAATAATTATTATGGGCACCCCTGTTATATCCGCCCTGACCTGGTTCCACAGCCTGTTTTTCGATCCTCCTCCCACGCACAGTATATTATCAGTGCTGAAGCCTCCAG
Source organism: Bacteroidales bacterium (assembly GCA_036351095.1). Classification (GTDB taxonomy): domain Bacteria; phylum Bacteroidota; class Bacteroidia; order Bacteroidales; family VadinHA17; genus UBA9300. Next base: position 3,904 of record JAZBOI010000132.1, read on the forward strand.
CCTTCTCAAGCGCTCTCATCCCTTCCCTGAGCCTGAGTGATAGTGCCTCCAGCATGGCACGGTAAATCTCTTCGCGTGTCGATTCCATGCTGAGTCCGCTGATCTGACCCCCGCCACTGCTTTCACTTTCCTCGAAGAATTTTGGCACAATCCTTATCCCCCTGCTACCGGGAGGAACCGATGAAGCCAGTGATATCATTTTCTCATGCATCTCTTCGCCACAATCCTGGAACATGTTCCTTCCTGCCCACTCGAGCATGCCCGAAGCTATCCACTGCTTACCGATATTATACAGGCCGGGAACAGGATCCAGCTCCGTACTTATTGAACTGTCCAGTTGTTCCCTGCCCGAGCGGTATTTACCTGACCTTACCATCAGTATCTCCCACGTGCCTGAGCTCAGCACCGGTTGATTGATCCCGGCACCCGAACCAAAAACTGCAAACTGTGTGTCATGACCGCTTGCTACAATAGGTATACCTTCAGGCAGACCGCTAAGCTCCGATGCTTTTTTACTTACCCTTCCCGTTATCTCACCCGCCTCGGCAAGCTCACCGATAAGACCGGGATCAATCCCTATACTGTTCATGATGAGATCTGACAGTCCGCGGTCAGCAGCAGAGGTAAGCATTGATGTGCCTGCCATGGTGATATCGTTTTTCATCTCG
>JAZBOI010000133.1:0-5416 GCA_036351095.1 Bacteroidales bacterium
TGCCAGGTTCAGCAAATTAGTTGACCTGCAGACAGGACATTCGGTAATCATCTGGCTAAAACTTGTTTTGAACATATGTCCACAGCTCTGGCATTTGATTATATTATTCCTGAAATGGACATTGCCACCGTTAATACTCAAGAGTTTACCATGAATTATGAAATCGGCAAGTTTTTTTCGTGCCTGTTCAATAAGCCTTGTAAATGTTGAACGTGATATTTCCATTTCCTCTGCCGCCTCTGCATGCGACATAGCCTTTTGATCGGCCAGCCGCAGTGCCTCAAATTCATCAAGGGTCAGGTCTATGACCTCCAGGGTCTGTCCCCTTGAACCCACCGGTTTAAACTCCGTGTAAATCGGTGGCTCATATACTATTCTGTCACTCTTCGGCCTGGGCATAATACTTAATTTTCTACAAATATAATGCACATATGTTCATTATGCAAGTAAATTTTCATGATTTTCGTCATGATTCTTCGTGGGGCCGTAGGAGGATGCAGCTGTATGTGGTAAGCCGGAGGCCGGAGGAGGATGCAGCGGTACGTGGTAAGCCGGAAGCCGTAGGAGGATGCAGCGGTACGTGGTAAGCCGGAGGCCGGAGGAGGATGCAGGTCATGAAGAAGATGCAGGAAATCTGCGAAGAATTGGCAGCGGCAGAATGAGAAATTGCTATTCGAGATTTTTTTTTTATCTTGAATACCTTAAAATTTAAACCAACCAGGAACATGAAAACCAGGAATATCATTATTTCGTCTCTTGTTCTGTTGTTTTTTACACAGATCAGCATTGCACAGATAACCGGTACAGCACATGATTTTTCATCGGAAACGTGGGCTCCCTCCGAGAACAGAATGTGTGGCGTATGTCATGCCACCCACAATGCAATGAATGAGCCAAGTGCTCCCCTCTGGAACCATGAGTCCACGGCAGTTGCCGGTTATACCCTTTATTCATCTCCCACCTTTGATAATCATGGCGGGACAACGATAACCGACCCCAGTGCCAGCTCAAAACTTTGCCTGAGTTGCCATGACGGAACGGTGGCACTCGAAAATTTCGGAGGGATTACTACCGGTACAACATATATTACCGGGGATACGAGGATTGGAGGCGTTGCGGGTAATGATCTCAGCCGCGAGCATCCCATATCCTTTGAATATACCGATGCCCTCGCAGCTGCAGACGGAGGCCTGTATGCTCCCTCATCATCAAATTCGGGCCTGGGTGGTACCATTGACCAGGACATGTTGTTTAATAATAAGATGGAATGCGCATCATGCCATGATGTGCATAATAAATACGGAGTAACACACCTGCTTAAAATAAGCAATATCAACAGTGAGCTCTGTCTAACCTGTCATAACAAATAAGCAACAATAAGTTCTTTGCAAGGCGGTGTATTACCGCCTTTTTAATTCGCCGCTAACCCAGGTAAACAATTTTCCATGAAAAAACTGTTCCCGGTAATATGTTCAATAATCATACTCTCATCCTGTGCACCGGATATAAGCATGACCGTTGATGCTGATAATATGGTTATTTTCCCACCCCCACCCTCCACTCCCAGGATACAATACCTGACAAGCCTTAATAACTCTCTTGACATTTCAGGGGAACAAACAGGCCTGAAAAAATTTATTTTCGGAGAACAGGAAGCCTTACCAATCCTAAAGCCTTACGGAATAGTAATTAGCGATAACAAAATTTACATTTGCGATACGGGGATAAGGGGGCTCGAGGTCCTGGATCTCGAAAATAATAAATTTGAGTACTTTATTCCTCAGGGCAAAGGTGCCTTACAGTTTCCGGTCAATGCCACCAGGGATGAAAAGGGAAGACTGTTCATTGCCGACGCCAACAGGAAGCAAATAGTCGTTTTCGACAATGAACTAAAATACATAGATGCCTTTGGCCAGCCCGGTGATTTCAAACCAACGGGTATCCATTATTATGGTAACAGGTTATGGGTTGCGTCTGTAAGCTCTCACCGTGTTTACGTCTACGATGCTGATAGTTTTGACCTTCTTTTCTCCTTTCCGGATGCCGAAAAAGGTGCCGGGCATTACCTCTACCAGCCACTAAATATTTTTGTGAATGACAGTGCAGTCTACATAACTGACTTTGGAGAATTCAAAATCAAGAAGTACAGTCACGAAGGACAATATACAGGGTCAATCGGTGCTTACGGGAATAATTATGGTCAGTTCACCCGGCCAAAAGGCCTTGCAGCAGACAGCGAAAACAGGTTATACGTTGTGGATGCAGCTTTTGAGAATGTCCAGATATTCAATACTGCCGGTGAACTGCTTATGGCTTTTGGAGGGTCCTATCCCGGCAAAGGAGCCATGTCCTTACCAGCAGGTATTACTGTTTCCCGGCAGTGTATGGACTATTTTGAGAAATTTGTTTATAAGGACTTTAAACTGGAACACCTGATATTTGTATCAAACCAGTTCGGGTCTGAAAAAATCTCTGTTTACGGATTCATCAGTGAGAAGCCCAACTGAAAGAGTAGTGAGAAGATCGATAAAAATATTATTACCAGGCCTGCTTGCAGGTTTTATTATGCTTATTTCATGCTCACCACAGATGAAGTATTCCGTACTCAACATTTTTTTTGACGGTGTGCCAGAGCCGGAACAGTTTAGTAATAAAAGGTCAGCCGACTCCTTAATGGATTTTTACGTGTCAAAACAGGAACCGGTATCACGCAGGAGAGAAAGCCCTTACTTTTTTCATCAACCCTACCAGGCAAATGAATGTAAAGCATGCCATAAACCCGGAAACCTGGGAATGATTATTAGTGAGGCAGACCGCCTGTGCAATTACTGCCATGATTCTTTCGCTGATATTTACGCTAATATCCATGGACCTGCAGACAGTGGAAAATGTATGCTCTGCCATGATCCACATATGTCAAAAAATGAAAGTATGCTAATACGCCCGGGAAGGGCCTTATGCACATACTGCCACCAGGAAGATCAGCTTTCAGAAAAAAGCCATACGGAGAGTGAGGAAAATAATTGCCTTGGATGTCATAATCCTCATGGCGGAGGACAATATTATCTTATTGAGTAACTAATACTCTGGAGTGAAATATTTAAAGATCATATTATTAGTTATCATCCTTTATCCCGCTATGAGCGAAGCTTCAGGCCAGGATCTTCAACGGTCACTGGGACCACTTTACCTGAGATCATTTTCAGGAGAAATAAGCCTGGAGAATCTATACCGCAGACAACACAGCGTTTTTAACGGAATCGAGGAAAAACAGAACAGTCTGTATTTTATCGGGGGGATAAAACTTGACCTTAACTCATATTTGTGGAAGCAGGATATAGTCTCATTCAATTTATCAACTGAATATAACCCCGAAACAAGAGATGAAAAGTATCTGCTTGTGCCCGACCGTTCTGAAGTCAGGACCTTAAAAAAGCTGGATCTTCAGACAAGTGTGTTCAGCGGGAAAGCTGTTTCAATGACGGCCTATGCCAATCTTAACCAGAATTATTACAACAGGGAACTGCTGACAAATATAAAATCCAACAGCCGTCGCTTCGGAAGCACATTATCTCTTAACAACAGCTTCCTCCCGGTATCACTATCGTACCGTAATTCTTTCTGGGAGCAGGAAGAAACCCGGAACGACAGGTATTTTGTTATGGAAAAGAAAAATCTCCAGGCTATAAGCAGGAAATCCTTTACACCTAATGATGATCATGAGATATTGCTTTCACACGAGAAATATGACTATAACTACAGCGACCTCCACAATACAGCTAATACCATAGACAGGGCCAGGCTTAATAACAATGTGTATCTGAGCGATGACCACAGGCACAGTCTCAATTCATCTGTTTCGTACTTTAAGCAAAAGGGCTACATCGATTTTAACAAATTTGAGGTTCAGGAAAGAATTATATCAAATATCACTGATAATGTGAGATTTAGCGGGAAATACCATTTTCACAGCTTCGACTCTGAAGACTACCTGCTGAATCAGCACAGGCTTACAGGTGAAATCAACCACAGGTTGTTCGAAAGCCTTAATACCAACCTGAGCGTCGATTATTCACATGTTGATCATGATCTTTATAAAGAATCGCATTTAAAAGCCGGAGGGCGATTTCTGTACACAAAAAAAATAATGAACCACAGGCTTAATCTTTCCTTTCATCATTACAGGCACTACCTGGATATGGAAAGCGAGTCAACGCAGATCAGGATTAACAATGAAGAGCTTATACTTTCAGATACAGAGATCAATATCCTGGATAAACCTTATATAAACACAGGATCAATTATTATTAAAGATATAAGCGGTACGATAATATACCAGGAGGGAGTTGATTATTTTATTTCTGAACTGAACAATTTCATTGAGATCCACAGGATACCCGGCGGTCAAATTACTAATAACCAGGCCGTGCTTGCTGACTATACAGCTGTTCAGCCTGGTTCATACGGGTTTAATACTGCGTACAACAGTTTCTCGGCCGGGCTTGTGCTCTTTGACAACCTCCTGGAACTGTATTACAGGGGATACAGCCAGGACTACAAAAATGTTCGCGAAACGGAATTTCTTATCCTCAATTATTATACACGCAATATTTACGGCAGCCGGATCAACCTTAATTTTGCCACAGCCGGTCTTGAATACGACAGGTACAGGAGTAGCATAATTCCCTATGAAAGTATCAGGTACTACCTTAATATCAGCAAGACAGTCAAAAGCAGGCTTGTAATGTCAATGAACGCCAATATTCGCAATTACAGGATGATCGATAATGATGTCAATCATAAATATTATAATATTTCATCAAGGGCGGCATATAATTTCTCTCCCGGTACAAGAGCTATACTCGACCTTGGGTACTTAAAGCAGGAAGGCAGGAATATCAACCTTGACCTTCTTACGGGACGAGCTGAGTTCCAAACATCTATAAGACAATTTTTTATTAAATTCGGAATTCAGAGTTATATGAGAAACTACATGAATAATGAATATTTGTTCTATGGCACTTATATTGAACTGACACGAAAATTTTAAAATTTTAAATCATGTACTACCTGATTATCTATTTGCTTTATTCCCTGACCTGGATATTGACTTATTCACCTCAAGAAAAGGTAAATATTTACCCCGCTGCCGGTAACCCGGAATGCCTGGAATGCCACGCTGACCTCATGTCCGGGGAATACATACACCCAGTAGCTGAAGCAGAGTGCACCCTGTGCCACGAGTCAACCGGCAAGGATCATCCACAGGCGGGTGTTGCCGGTTTCAGTCTTACCGGCGATTACCCGGGGATATGCTACCAGTGCCATGATGACAAGAACGGCAAAGAAAATGTACATACCCCTGTGCAGGACGGGTATTGCTCAACCTGTCATTCTCCTCACAGCTCATCAAACA
>JAZBOI010000134.1:0-2471 GCA_036351095.1 Bacteroidales bacterium
ACGCATGAAAAAAGAAAAACCCTCTCTGGGCTTGTGAGACAGGTGGCCGTAACAATCAATATACCTTTTACCGTTGGCGGAGGCATCACCGGGCTGGATGATGTGAATGCCATGCTGGCCAGCGGGGCTGATAAGGTATCGGTCAATTCCGCTGCCGTGCGCGATCCTGGCATAATAAACAAGATGGCTGCCAGGTTCGGAAGCCAGTGTATTGTGCTGGCCGTGGATGCACGCCAGGAGAAGGGGGGATGGCAGGTCTACCTCAATGGTGGCAGGCTGCCCACAGGAATTGATCTTTTTGACTGGGTAAGGGAAGCTGTCGACCGTGGAGCGGGTGAAGTGCTCTTCACCTCGATGGACCATGACGGTACACGTAAAGGTTATGCCAACGAAGCGCTGGCCCGCATAAGCGGGATGGTCGATGTGCCCCTGGTAGCATCAGGCGGTGCCGGTGAACTGTCACATTTCAGGGATGCCTTTGAAAAAGGCCAGGCTGATGCTGCCCTTGCGGCGGGACTCTTTCACTATGGAGAGCTGAGTATTGCTGAAGTAAAAAACTACCTTGCCGCTAATGGAATAGTGGTGAGAAGATAAAACACAGAAAAATGGAAATCGATTTTGAAAAGAATAACGGACTGGTACCTGTCATTGTGCAGGATGCAACAACATTAAAAGTGCTTATGATGGCATACATGAACGAGGAAGCCCTCCGGCTGACAAAAGAGACTGGCAATATGACCTTCTACAGCCGCTCCAGGAAGAAGCTGTGGACCAAGGGTGAGAGCTCTGGCAATTATATCAGGTTTGTCGATATACAGACAGACTGTGATGGCGACACCCTCCTGGCAAAGGGCATACCGGAAGGACCGGCCTGCCATACCGGGGCCGATACCTGCTGGAACGAGGTGAACAGGAAAGAGAGCGGCAGCTTTATCAGCACCCTGGAAACAATCATCGAAGCACGCAAAAAAGCTGACCCGGCTTCATCCTATACCGCACGCTTGTTTGATGAGGGTATAAAGAAGATTGCGCAGAAGGTGGGCGAAGAAAGTGTTGAGCTTATACTGGAATCCGGCAGCGGCAGGGATGACCTCTTCCTGGAAGAGGCAGCCGACCTGCTGTATCACCTGCTCGTCCTCCTGCATGCAAAAGACTTTGACCTGGGTGACATAATCAGTGTACTGGAGTCACGACACAAGAGCTGAGCTGAGCTGAGATGCCCACATATCCGTCCTGCCGTTTTCATTTCCGGCTTTTTTTTCGTATATTAGAGATAATATAAGCCAAATGACAGAAAATTAATAATTTCAAACATATGAAACGACTATTTATACTTTTAACAATTACATTGCTAACCATTCCCGCCATGTCACAGGTACTGGAGTTTAACCTTAGGGGAGGAATTAATATGGACAGGTCGAGCGTAGAGGGTAAAGACCTTTCCTTCCTGCCCCACTTTGGTGCAATGGCAGGAGCGAGGTTTTCAAACATAGGCATCTACGCTGAGATGCTGCTCACAATACATGATGACGATGGATGGGCCGAGAGAGGGACCTACCTTGTACCTTCACTGGTAGCCCGCTATTATAATCCAAGGATTTTCTACCTGGAGGCAGGACCTTCCTATTACCTGCTTACAGAAAAGCAGGTTCCCGGGGCTGATGTGCTCTTCCCGGATAAGAAAATAGGTTTCCTTGCCGGAGCCGGTTTCTATGCAGGACGCTTCGATATAGGTGTCAGGGGCGCACTCCCCGTTAAGAGCCTCCAGCTTACGGTCACATATATTTTCTGATGATGCAGGACGATGAGCTGCTCCCTGTTATCAATGAGGAAGGCGAATTTATAAAACTTGCCCCGCGAAAGGTGTGCCACGACGGGAAAAGCATGCTGCTGCATCCCGTTATACACCTGCATATACTTAACAGCGATGGACACCTTTTCCTGCAGAAAAGATCCATGAATAAGGATATACAGGCAGGTAAATGGGATACCTCTGTGGGCGGTCATGTTGACCCCGGTGAGACAATTGAGCAGGCACTCCACAGGGAAGCACGGGAAGAGGCCGGTCTGGTTTCTTTTACTTATGAGTTAATCAGGAAATATTTATGGGAATCGGAACGCGAGAGGGAGATGGTTTACTCATTTATCACCCGCACTGACCAGGCGCCCGTTACCGACCCTGGCGAAGTGGATGACGGTCGCTACTGGCCGGTCGCCGAAATTGAGAAGAACCTGGGGAAAGGGGTCTTTACCCCTAACTTCGAATATGAGTATCTCCAGTTCTTGAAAACACTTTAAAAACAAATTCCTCTGCTTGCTCAAAACAATACAAACACATCGATATATTGAAAGGTCATGTGTATTAAAAAAATTATTATTTTTGAAGCCGTGGCCGTAGTAGGCGGCACTAGACAGGCGCATAGGAAAATACCGGGGTGTTAGCTCAGTTGGTTTAGAGCACTTGCTTGACA
>JAZBOI010000135.1:0-3603 GCA_036351095.1 Bacteroidales bacterium
AAATCGGTTATTTTCAACGCATTCACGCATATCACTGTTCCAACACAAAAAGCATGCATGGCTGGCTGCAAGAAGAAATCAGAAAATGTTTTAAGAAAAGAGTGCTATAAGACTGAATTACTGGCTGATAGACAAGCATTGATTGACGGAGCCTGTCCCGAGCCCTGTCGAGGGGCCACACTCCGAATATTTTAAATTCCAAAAATCAAAAAACAAAATCCAAAAGATTTCAGATTGAGAATTTTGGAATGCAAAGACATACTTTTTCCTTAAAACTAAATATTACCTGATGCATTTTAAGTCACCTCCGGAGCTTCCCAAAGATCTGAATTAAACCTGTTGAAGTTGGTGCTTATGCATCTCCATTATTCCTGAGAAACAAATTTTTAATTTTTTCCTTTCCTATAATACGACTTAATTCCATGAAGGAGAAAAAAGGAATGAAGATGAAAAAGATGAGCATGACACCACCCAGCCATGTCAGGTTCAAATGGCTATTTAATTCTGTCAATACATTCATTAAATTAGGCTCATGAATTAACGCTCGAATAGAAATTTCAATGATATCAAATAATATTACTAAAATGGTAAATAGCAGCGATTTATAAAGTGTGGGTATTATTAAGGCTTTGTGTTCATATTTCCTGCTAATGCGCATAAAGGTTCCTATCATCACCACCTTGGCAATAACCATGGCCTTAATAACGCCCATGAAATAATCTTCCAGTATGATACCATGCTGTGCCAATACCATTCTTCGGTATAATATAATTGCACTGAAAATGATGGCCATGTATATAAAATTGAAAATATATTCGGTGAATTCACTATATATTTTCTCTTTCAAACTTTTCTTCTCTTTTTTATTCTTCATAGCAATATTGTTTGATTATACTGCCGTTTGATTCATGGTTTTATTCGCTAGCTCAGGATCAATACTATAAACTGCTTCGTAATGTGTAAAATGTATATTATCTTTTATATCCTGATAAAACTCTGTTTTTTTCAGACCATCCATGATCGGTCCTTTCACCTCCGAAAGGTGAAATTTTATTCCGCCGTCGCTTAGCCTCAGGTTTATCGATTTGAGGCTTTCCAGACCTGAAGCATCAATGCTGTTTACAGCCGAACAGTTAAGGATGAAGTGTCGGAGTTCAGGATGATTAGCCACAATTTCACCGATTTTATTTCCCAGGAGCCTGGCATTGGGAAAATATAAGCTCTCATCGATGCGCATTGAAATAATTTCGGGACTGGTCACTACTTCCTGTCTTTCAATATTTCTGAAATGTTGTGTGCCCGGTACTTGTCCCACGATAGCAATGTGCGGTCTGGAGGTACGGTATAGGTACATCATCAGGGAGATGCCAATGCCTGCGATCAAGCCTGGTATTACGCCTAGTGTCAGGGTAAGGATTATGGTCAATGCCATAGCAACAGCATCAGATGGTGAGTAAATATACGTTTTATAAACTGCCTTGAAGTTCACCATTGAAATCACAGCCACCATGATGGTTGCTCCAAGCACTGCACTGGGAAGAAAGAACAAGAGCGGTGTTAGAAAAAGCGTCACCAGTGCAATACCCACAGCAGCATAGGCTCCGGCAGCAGGGGTTTCCGCGCCTGCTTCAAAATTAACTATTGATCGGGAAAAACCACCGGCCACAGGAAAACCACCGCATATTGAAGCACCGATGTTAGCAGTACCTAAGGCCAGCAGTTCCTGGTTGGGATCAACATGCTGACGTTTTTTAGCGGCAAGAGTTTGGGCTACTGAAATGGAAGCAACGTATGCAACGATTGCGATAAGCAATGCCGGAGTAACCAACTGGCTCCACAGATCAAGATCAAAAGGCGGTAATGCCAGGACAGGCAAACCGCTTGGGACTTCACCTATTATTGTTACACCTTCTTTATCGAGACCAAGGCCACCCACAACGATTATTGTAATGATAATGGCAAATACAGGACCCATCTTTGCAAGAATACCAGCCAGGGTTTTTCCCATTCCAATCTTAAGCAGAATCCTTACAAGGTATTTTCGTACAAGTAACAAGAAAACAACCGTGGGTACTCCGATAGCTGCTATATAGATATTGATCTGCTCAAAATTTTCAACCAGTGATATGATTTGAGCAAGAAATGTTCCTCCTTTTGCCGGAACCCCCAATACAGGTGTAAGCTGGCCCGCCGCGATTTGCAATCCAACTGCAGTTCCTAATCCGGCCATAACCGGAAAGCTGATAAAGTTTGATAAAAAACCAAGTTTCAAAAAACCAAGGACAAGGAGGATCAGACCGGTAAGCACAGCGAGCACCATTGCAGCCATCATATATTCCGGAGTTCCCTGCTCCGCGAGAGGTGACACTGCGGCAAAAGTCATAAGACTCGTCACAGCAACAGGCCCCACAGAAAGAGAGCGAGAGGTTCCGAAAACAGCATATAAGATCAAAGGTGCCATTGAAGCATATAGTCCGATCTCGGGAGGCAAGCCAGCCAGCTGAGCATAAGCAAGTGATTGCGGCACAAGCATTATAGAAACTATCATGGCCACCACCAGGTCATTAATGGCTGTTTTCTTATTATATTTTGGTGCCCATTCCAATATCGGAAAGTATGATCGTAATAAGTTAGCTGACTTTCCAAATTTCATATTATTCGATTTCTCTATTTATAAAATGCTAAAATTATGCATCCTGCACATTCGAATCCAGCATGCTTTTCTGTGCATTGGAAAGCATACCCCCGGAAACATTCTTAACCTGGAATCCATTTTGCAAAAGAATACGGGTTGCCATATAGGCCCGCTGACCTGAACGACAGATTACATGTATAACCTTATTCTGCGGGAGCTCCGTGAGTCGTTCACGGAGTTGTCCAAGAGGAATATTCACTGCACCAGGAATATGTTGAACTGTCAGTTCAAAAGGCTCACGCACATCAAGAATAAATCCTTTCATTGCTTCATCCCAGTGGCTTATTGGTTGATCACCCCTAAGAACATCCGCTGCTACCATACCCATATAATTGACAGGGTCTTTTGCGCTTCCATATTGAGGTGCGTAACAAAGCTCTGCTTCCTCCAGATCGTAAATGCTAGCTCCCATCTGTATAAAGGCTGCAATTGCACTGATCCGTTTATCCACATTATCCATTCCGAGGCCCTGCGCCCCCAGTATTTTGCCGTCAGATTTTCGAAAAATCAGTTTGAGGGCCATTGGCTTGGCACCAGGGTAGTACCCGGCATGTGAGTTGGGATAGATATAAATTTTCTCATAATCGGTATCACCAATGCGCTTTAATGTTTTCTCGCTCACGCCTGTCCATGCTGCAGTCCCGCCAAACAATCCAATTATAGATGTTCCCTGGGTTCCACGGTACCGGGAGTCTCTCCCGGCAATTACATCAGCGGCTATCCGTCCTTGTCGATTGGCAGGTCCTGCGAGGGCAATAAGGCTCCACTCCCCTGTAACCCAATCCTTCACTTCCACTACATCTCCAACCGCAAAAATATCAGGATCGCTGCTACGCATCTGTTCCTCAACATGGATGCCACCCCTTTCTCCAATCTCAAGGCCGGCAGTTTCTGCCAGCGTTGTATCT
>JAZBOI010000136.1:0-2113 GCA_036351095.1 Bacteroidales bacterium
AGCCAGATAAATTTAGGTTCGCCCACCACATGATCTTCAGGAACAAAGCCCCAGTAGCGTGAATCAGCTGAATTATGACGGTTGTCACCCATCATCCAGTAATAATCCATAGTGAAAGTATAGGTGTCGGACTCCTCCCCGTTTATCAATATCCTGTCACCGTCAAGCTCCAGGTCATTATCCTCATATACATCAATAATCCGTTCATACAGTGAGATATTGTTAGTATCCAGCTTAACGGTGGCCCCTTTTGCAGGTATCCACAACGGACCGTAATAATCCTCATTCCATGGGTAATAAGGGTTATGGGGGAATATCACCACTCCATATTCACCGTTCCTCCTCAGGTCCTTACGTACCTCCACGACATTCCTGAAATTACTTATCTGCTCGGCATTTGATTCGGTGAGAGGCATATAGTATGTAGTTCCGGAAACCATATTCTGGTCAGACTTATATATATCGAGTCTCTCAAATGCCTTGGGATTTATCCTGGTTCCGTCGGTAACCACCCAGTAATTCATCTGCTGTGTTTCCCGGGCTTCCTCTTCCCGCCCATTCACATACAGTACACCTGCCCTTATTTCAATGGTATCGCCCGGAATGCCCACACATCTTTTCACATAGTTCTCACGCCTGTCAACCGGCCTGTATACAATGTCATTATTCTTCCATATCTCTTCGCGGGCCATTCTAAGATACTCTTCCTCCGACCTTAGGGCACTCCCTGTAAAACTGTCGTAGTTTTCAAGACTTCGTGCTTCCGACCTGATTATCTCATCATAGGCCATAGCCTGGTTCTGAAGCACAACGGTATCACCTGCCGGAAAATTAAAAACCACAGCATCATATCTCTCAACATCCCCGAAACCTTTTAATCTTTTATAGGGAGCCTGGATAAGGTTTGACCACGACCTGGTCTTTATAAGAGGTATTGTGTGCTGGGTAAAGGGAAAAGCGATGGGTGTGTTCGGCAGTCGTGGCCCGTATGCCACTTTGCTGACAAAGAGATGGTCGCCCACCCTGAGGGATTTTTCCATTGAAGGTGTGGGTATCCTGTAATTCTGGAAGAGGAATATGTTAATCAGGGTAACGGCAATAACAGCAAATATCAAGGCATCAAGCCATTCTATAAAAGTGCTGTTTGGTCCTTCCCTTTTCTTCCAGAAAGCCCAGTTCACTTTTTTTGTGACATAAATATCAAAAATTATGAGCAGTCCCGGTAAAAGCCAGTAGTTACCAACCCATATAACCCACAATATATATATCAGAGCTACTACAGCAAATTTGAAATATTTGTTCTTAAGAATATCCAGCATGTTCTTTTTGTTATTTGAGTGGCAAAAGTAATGTTTTAATTTAAAAGCCGAGCAAATCGCTCATGCTAAATACACCTTTCCTCTTATGGATAAATTCAGCAGCAATAATCGCACCAAGGGCAAATCCCTGCCTGCTATGTGCCTTATGCTCCAGTGTGATTGCATCAACAGCAGACTCCCAGACCGCCCTGTGGGTACCGGGCACCTGCCCTTCCCTGACCGACTTTATGCTTATTGATGCGTTCCCGGTGTCCGCCTCCTGTGTCCACGAATCATATCTTCCGCACTCACTGATAATATCATCAGCCAGGCTAATGGCCGTTCCACTGGGTGCATCTTTTTTCATCGTATGGTGGATCTCTTCCAGGTTAACCGAATAAGCGGGCAGTTGATCCATTATGGCAGCCAGCCTCCTGTTGAGATTAAACATTATGTTTACACCTATGCTGAAATTGGAAGCATAAAGGAAAGAGGTACCCTTTTGTTGTGCCAGGTCTTTCACTTCAGGTAATTTTTCCGTCCATCCCGTAGTGCCTGAAACAAGGGGTATTCCTCTATCCAAGCAACTTCTGATATTTGCCAGGGCTGTTTCGGGTGTTGAAAACTCAATAGCAACATCGGATGTTTGAAAGATCTCAGAATCAAAATCATGGGTATTATCTTTATCAATCCTGAGTATAATCTCATGCCCCTTTTCAAGGGCAATATTCTCAACTTCCCTGCCCATTCTTCCATAACCTATTATAGTTATCCTCATATATTTTTTTGAGCTAAAATACCCGATTTTTTTTAAA
>JAZBOI010000137.1:0-13027 GCA_036351095.1 Bacteroidales bacterium
AGCTCGAGCTGCCCAGTGGGGTGGAAGTAGAAATCAAAGTGTGAAACCAGTAAAGATTAAAGAAAATGCAGGGATTAATAGGCAAAAAAGTTGGGATGACTTCCGTATTCGATGACAACGGGAAAAATATCCCCTGTACGGTGATTGAAGCCGGCCCTTGTGTTGTTACCCAGGTCAAGACAAGCGAGAATGACGGTTACAATGCACTTCAGCTGGGTTTTGGCGACAAAAAGGAAAAGAATAGTACTAAAGCGGAAATAGGTCACTTTAAGAAAGCCAGTACCGGCCCCAAAAGAATGGTCGTTGAGTTTACAGGCTTCCCTAAAGAGAAATATAAAATCGGTGACGTCCTTGATGTTAACCTCTTTGATGATGACACCTGGCTCGATGTCAGGGGCTGGTCTAAAGGCAAAGGATTCCAGGGAGTGGTGAAACGCCATGGCTTCAGGGGTGTGGGTGATAAAACACACGGACAGCACAACAGGGAAAGAGCCCCCGGATCACTGGGTGCATCTTCTTATCCCTCAAAAGTGTTTAAAGGAATGAGAATGGCCGGACGCCAGGGTAATGAAAAGATAATGGCCATCAGCCTCAGGGTTATTAAGCTCATTCCTGATAGTAATTTATTGATAGTTAAGGGATCGGTTCCCGGTCCCAAAGGTGGTTACCTAATAATTACAAAGTAATGGAAATAGCAGTATTTGACATAGAAGGTAAAAATACAGGTCGGAAGATCAAGCTCGACGATGCAATATTCAGTATCGAACCCAATGACCATGCAATATACCTGGATACCAGGCAGTATATGGCAACCAAAAGGCAGGGTTCCCACAGCTCAAAGGAAAGAAGTGATGTGGCAGGAAGTACCCGTAAGATAAAAAGACAGAAGGGAACGGGAACAGCCCGCTTTGGCGATATTAAAAACCCTATCTTCAGGGGAGGGGGACGTGTGTTCGGGCCGCGACCAAGATACTATGGTTTCAAGCTTAATAAAAAAATGAAACAGCTGGCCAGAAAATCCGCCCTTACTTACAAGGCAAAAACAGATAGTATTATCGTTCTTGAAGATTTCAGTTTTGAAGAACCAAAGACGAGGGAACTGTCAAAAATAGGGGCTAATCTCAATCTTTCAGGTAAAAAATCACTGATAGTTTTTCCCGATACAAATAAAAATGTATATTTGTCATCTCGAAATTTGAAGGGTGTCGAAGTCGTAACGAGCAATGAGCTAAATACTTACAAAATTACCAGAGCTTCGATTCTCATACTTGTCGAGAGTGCAGTTGACGTTTTGCATTCAACATTTAAAAATTAGAAAAATTTAGTAATGGATATTTTACTGAAGCCAATTGTAACAGAGAAAATGACCGAGCAGGGCGATAAATTTAATCGCTACGGGTTCATAGTTGCCAGGGATGCAAATAAATTGCAGATAAAGAAAGCCGTGGAGGACATGTATGGCGTAAGCGTTGAGTCGGTTAAAACAATGGTTTATAACGGCAAAAAGAAAATGCGCTATACAAAATCAGGTGTTATGACGGGAAGAACACCTGTTGTTAAAAAAGCTATCATAACGGTGGCTGAAGGAGATACGATTGATTTCTATAGCAATATATAACAGATTATGGCAGTTAGAAAGATAAAGCCTGTAACACCAGGCCAGAGACATAAGATTATCAGTGCCCGTGATACTATTACAAGCAGCGTGCCTGAGAAGTCACTGATTCGCCCCCTCAAAAAAAGCGGCGGCAGAAGCAGCAGTGGACGAATGACCATGAGGTATCTGGGTGGCGGACACAAGAGAAGATACCGTGAAATAGATTTTGCGCGTAGCAAGGACGGAATGAAAGCCACAGTAAAAACAATAGAGTATGATCCAAACCGCTCTGCCAGGATAGCTCTTGTGTACTACGAGGATGGTGAAAAGAAATACATTATTGCTCCCCAGGGACTCCAGGTGGGCCAGGTAATCATGTCGGGCAGCGGGGTAGCTCCCGAAATTGGAAATGCATTGCCACTGTCGGACATTCCTATGGGTACTGTAATACATAATATTGAATTAAAACCCGGAAGGGGAGGAGCACTGGCAAGAAGTGCGGGCTCATATGCACAGCTTGTTGCCAGGGAAGGCAAATATGCAACTGTAAAACTGCCTTCCGGTGAAACAAGGATGATCCTTGTTAAATGCCGGGCTACTGTGGGTACGGTATCAAATCCTGACCACTCACTCGAAATATCAGGTAAGGCAGGTCGCAGCAGGTGGAAAGGTCGCAGGCCAAGAACAAGAGGTGTGGCAATGAACCCGGTTGACCATCCAATGGGTGGTGGTGAAGGAAGAGCTTCGGGAGGACACCCTCGTTCACGTAAGGGCGTGCCAGCCAAGGGTTACAAAACAAGGAGCCCAAAGAAATACTCCGACAAGTATATACTAGAAAAAAGGAAAAAATAATTGATTTAATATGAGCAGATCTATTAAAAAAGGCCCGTTTATCGACTTCAAACTTGAAAAAAGAGTGCTGGAGATGAACGACTCAGGGAAAAAATCAGTAATTAAAACTTGGTCACGACGCTCAGTAATATCACCTGACTTTGTCGGGCATACAATTGCTGTTCATAATGGCAATAAATTTATCCCTGTGTATGTAACTGAAAATATGGTAGGTCATAAATTAGGCGAATTTGCTCCTACCCGTACTTTCAGAGGACATGGAGGTAAGCAGAGATAATATAATATTCAGAACAGATAAAAAACCTGTGAAATGGGTGCAAGAAAAAGAATTTCAGCGGAGAAGCGCAAAGAGGAAAAATTGAAAACATACCAGGCAGTCCTCAGAAACTGCCCAACCTCACCACGTAAAATGAGGCTGGTAACGGATATGATAAAAGGTATGGAAGTAAACAGAGCCCTCGATGTGCTTAAATACAGCTCCAAGGAAGCATCAAGAAATGTTGAAAAGCTTCTCCTTTCAGCTATTGCCAACTGGCAGGCTAAAAATGAAGGAGTACGTATTGAGGAAAGTAAGCTGTATGTGAAGGAAGCTTTTGTTAACCAGGGCCGTACGTTGAAAAGACTGCAAACAGCCCCCCAGGGACGAGCTCACAGGATAAGGAAAAGATCTAATCATGTGACCCTGGTACTCGATAGTTTAGTTAAAGAAGAAACAGAAAATACATCAAACTGAAATAGATGGGACAAAAAGTTAATCCGATAGGTAATAGGCTTGGTATAATAAAAGGCTGGGACTCAAACTGGTACGGTGGTAAGGACTTCTCCGGTAAACTGGTTGAAGATACAAGGATAAGGGAATACCTGAATGCCAGGCTGGCAAAAGCCAGTATATCTAAAATCATTATTGAGCGGACACTCAAGCTTATCACGGTTACCGTTAATACTGCGCGACCAGGAATAATAATTGGTAAAGGAGGGCAGGAAGTGGATAAGCTGAAAGAGGAGCTCAAAAATATTACCAAAAAGGAGGTGCAGATAAATATCTTCGAGGTTAAAAGGCCTGAGCTTGATGCTACAATAGTGGCAAATAATATTGCACGCCAGGTTGAAGGAAAAATATCATACCGCCGTGCAATAAAGATGTCCATTGCTTCAACAATGAGAATGGGTGCCGAAGGGATCAAGGTACTTATATCCGGCAGGCTGGGTGGTGCTGAAATGGCAAGAAGTGAAACTTATAAGGAGGGACGTATTCCCCTTCATACTTTCAGGGCTGATATAGACTATGCCCTGGCTGAAGCACTTACAAAAGTAGGTATTATCGGAATAAAGGTCTGGATATGTAACGGCGAGGTCTATGGTAAAAGAGACCTTTCTCCCGATGTTGCCATAAAAGGTCAGAAGGCAGCACGTGGACAAGGGATGAGGAAACGTAAGAAGTAAAACTTAACAGCCGGGAAGAGTAGAAAGATCATACCGAAAAAAAAGAATATAAGAGTACAATATTTTTAAGATAGTTAAGAAATGTTACAACCTAAAAAGACAAAATACAGGAGGCGCCAGAAAGGACGGATGAAAGGGAATGCCCAGAGAGGCAACCAGCTCGCTTTCGGTTCCTTTGGCATAAAGGCCCTCGAATCTGCATGGATTACCGGAAGGCAGATTGAAGCAGCACGGCAGGCAGTTACACGTCATATGAAACGTGAAGGCCAGCTGTGGATACGGATCTTCCCGGATAAACCCATTACCAAAAAACCTGCAGAGGTGAGAATGGGAAAAGGAAAAGGCGCACCTGAAGGATTTGTGGCTCCCGTTACCCCCGGAAGGATTATCCTGGAATGCGAGGGAGTACCTTTTGAGGTGGCAAAGGAAGCAATGAGACTTGGAGCACAGAAACTGCCCATATCCACAAGGTTCGTGGTCAGGTTTGATTATGTTCAAGAATAAAGAGTAGTAAAATGAAAAGTTCAGAAATAAGGGAATTGACAACCCAGGAAATCCTGGAAAGGATTGACAACGAGAGAACATCGCTCGTGCGCATGAAGCTTAACCATGCCATTACCCCGCTTGATAATCCAAATAAAATAAAGCAAACAAGGGGTAATATCGCAAGACTGCTCACTGAATTGAGAAAGAGAGAGTTGAATGAACAACAAAATAGCTAGTGTCAACAATGGAAAGAAATTTAAGAAAAGAACGTACAGGTATTGTTGTCAGCAATAAAATGGACAAATCAATTACCGTTGCCGTCAAAAGAAGGGTCAAGCATCCTATTTACGGTAAGTTTGTGAACAGGACAAAGAAACTGCTTGCACACGACGAGGAGAATACCTGTAATATTGGCGACACTGTGCGCATAATGGAAACCAGGCCTCTGAGTAAGAATAAATCCTGGAGATTGGTTGAAGTAATAGAAAGAGTCAAGTAATTATGGTACAACAGGAAAGTAGACTATCCGTAGCCGATAATACCGGGGCAAAAGAGGTCCTGGTTATAAGGGTGCTCGGTGGAAGCAAGAAAAGATATGCATCCATTGGCGATCAAGTAATAGTTACCGTTAAAAGCGCCATTCCTTCAGGCGAGGCAAAAAAAGGTATGGTTTCCAAAGCCGTGGTAGTGAGGACAAGTAAGGAGATACGCAGGCCCGATGGTTCATATATCCGCTTTGATGATAATGCGGTTGTATTGTTGAATAACCTCAATGAGGTAAGGGGAACACGTATTTTCGGCCCCATACCAAGGGAATTACGTGAGAAATATATGAAAATTGTATCACTGGCACCTGAAGTGTTATAACAAAAAAAGAAGATGCAAGAAAAACTACATATTAAAAAAGGAGATACTGTTGTAGTGATAACAGGTGAATCAAAAGGACAGCGTGGTCGTATCCTGGAAGTTGACAGGAACAAGAAAAGGGCTATTGTGGAAGGTGTGAACATGGTTAGCAAACATACCAAGCCCAATGCCCAGAACCCGCAGGGAGGAATTATTAAAAAAGAAGCTACTATACATATTTCAAATCTGATGTTGGTAGATCCTGCTTCAGGCGAGGGAACACGTGCCGGCAGGAAACTGAATAAGAAAGATAAACTTGTCAGGTATTCTAAAAAATCAGGAGAGGAGATCAAATAATGTATACGCCTAGTTTACAAAAGAAATACAGGGAAGAAATAGTGCCTGCCCTTATGAAAGAGTTTGGTTACAAAACCATTATGCAGGTTCCCCGACTGGAAAAAATTGTTATTAACCAGGGAGTTGGCCAGGCCATAGCCGATAAGAAACTTATTGAGGTTGGTACCGAAGAGCTTACCCTGATAGCCGGACAAAAGGCCGTTCAGACACTGTCATCAAAGGACATATCCAATTTTAAACTGAGAAGAGGTATGCCTATTGGTGTTATGACAACCCTCAGGAGAGAAAGGATGTACGAATTCCTTGAACGCCTCATTCGTGTTGCCCTGCCTCGCATACGTGACTTTAAAGGGATTAACAGCAAGCTTGATGGCAGGGGTAATTATACCCTGGGAATTACTGAACAGATAATCTTTCCCGAGATAGATATTGATAAAGTGGTAAAGATAATGGGCCTGCAGATAACTTTTGTTACCTCTGCCCCAACTGATGAAGAAGCTTTTGCTCTCCTTCGTTATTATGGATTACCATTTAAAACAACGAAAAACTGATATACTATGGCTAAAGAATCAATGAAAGCACGAGAGGTGAAAAGAGCCCGGCTTGTTAAAAAATATGAAGCGAAAAGAGCCAGGCTTAAAGCCGAAGGTGATTATGTGGGACTGAGCCGCCTTCCACGGAATTCAAACCCTATACGCCTGCATAACCGTTGCAGTATAACCGGAAGGCCAAGGGGCTATATGAGACAGTTCGGAATAAGCCGTATTACCTTCAGGGAAATGGCTTCGGAAGGACTTATTCCTGGTATAAGGAAAGCCAGCTGGTAATAATTAATATATAAAAATTGAAGAGATGACTGATCCAATTGCAGATTTTCTTACACGACTAAGGAACGCCATTTCTGCCGGACATAAGGTGGTGGAAATTCCTGCATCAAATCTGAAGAAGGATATTACTAAAATATTGTTTGACAAAGGATATATCCTTAGTTATAAATTTGAGGATGATAGTGCGCAGGGAAGCATAAAGATCGCCCTGAAATACCACCCTGAAAGCAAGATGTCAGCTATTAAATCACTGGAGCGTATAAGCAGGCCCGGACTGAGGAAATATGCAAGCGTGGATGAATTGCCAAGGGTACTTAACGGACTGGGTGTGGCTATACTGTCAACATCACAGGGTGTTATGACGGATAAAGAAGCCAGACAGCTTAAGGTTGGCGGTGAAGTATTGTGTTATGTTTACTAAAAAGAGGATTATTTAAAATGTCACGAATAGGAAATCTACCGGTAAGTATACCATCAGGCGTAACAGTAAATGTTGCTGATGATAATACAGTGAACTTTAAAGGCCCGCTGGGTGAACTGTCAGTAAATATTGACAAGGAAATGATAGTGGAAGTAGAAGACAATACACTTAATGTTAAACGTCCTACTGAATCAAAAAAACATAAATCCCTGCACGGTTTGTACCGGGCCCTGATATATAATGCAGTGATGGGTGTGTCAGAAGGTTACAAAAAGGAACTGGAGCTGGTTGGAGTGGGTTACCGCGCCGAAGCTGCCGGACAGAGACTTACGCTCAGTGTGGGACTATCACATGATATAATGATAGAGCTGCCGGGTGAAATAAAGGTCGAGGCCAGAACGGAGAGAAGAAGCAATCCCATTATTACTCTCACCAGCGTTGACAAGCAGCTCATCGGACATGTTGCCGCGAAAATCAGATCACTACGCCCGCCCGAGCCATATAAGGGTAAAGGGATCAAGTTTGTGGGTGAACATATCAGGAGAAAAGCCGGTAAATCTGCAAGTGTTTAATATTTAAAAATTGAGTGATGAGCTTAACTAAGACAGAAAGAAGGAAGAGGATAAGACTGAGAATACGAAAAACTATTTATGGTACCCCGGACAGGCCACGGGTATCGGTTTTCCGAAGTAACAAGCAGATTTATGCCCAGCTTATCGACGATGATAACGGCAAAACAATACTGTCGGCTTCATCAAGGGAAAAAGATATAGCCTCCGCCGCTAAAGGAAATAAAACAGAACAGGCTGTATTGGTTGGTAAACTGCTGGCCAGCAAATGTAAGGAGGCAGGAATTGAAAGTGTAGTTTTCGACAGGGGCGGTTATAAGTATCATGGAAGGGTGAAATCACTGGCTGAAGCAGCACGCGAAGGCGGGTTAAAATTCTAAATGTATATGAATAAAGAAATTAAAAGAGTAAAAACCATTGATCTCGAGTTAAAAGACAGACTCGTTAGTATCCAGAGGGTTACAAAAGTAACCAAGGGAGGTCGTACATTCAGCTTTTCTGCCATAGTGGTGGTTGGTAATGAAGATGGCGTAGCCGGTTACGGACTGGGTAAGGCCAATGAAGTAACCACGGCAATAGCCAAGGGGGTTGAAGATGCAAAGAAAAACCTCATACGTGTACCGGTAATCAACGGTACCATTCCGCATGTTCAGTATGCCAAGTATGGAGGCGCTTCTGTATTCCTGAAGCCTGCCTCTGAAGGTACAGGTGTGAAGGCCGGCGGAGCTATGAGGGCCGTGCTTGAAAGTGTTGGCGTCAGAAATGTCCTGGCAAAATCAAAAGGTTCGTCAAACCCTCACAACCTGGTTAAAGCAACCTTTGAAGCGCTGACTGAACTCAGGGACGCCTACACGGTGGCAAACCAGAGGAGAATATCACTGGATAAAGTATTTAACGGATAGAAAAATATCGTTATGGCAAAGATAAGGGTAACACAGGTTAGATCTAAAATAGGAAGACCTGAGCGTCAGAAAAGAACTCTGACTGCACTGGGGCTGAAAAAAATGCACCAGAGCATAGAGCATGAAGCCACACCACAGATACTGGGTATGGTAAATGCAGTTAAGCACCTTGTGAAAGTTGAGGAAATATAAAGGAATTATAAATCTGATTGAAATGGACTTAAGTAATCTGAAACCGGCTGAAGGAACGGTAAAAAAAGACAGGCGCCTGGGACGAGGTCAAGGGACAGGAAGAGGTGGTACAGCCACCAGGGGCCATAAAGGGCAGAAATCACGATCGGGGTACTCAAAGAAAATTGGGTTCGAAGGCGGACAGATGCCCCTGCAGCGAAGGGTTCCCAAGTACGGTTTTACAAATATGAATCGTGTTGAATATAAGGGAATTAATATAAGTACCCTGCAGGCCCTTGCAGAAAAGAAAAACCTTGATGTCATTACCTTGGATATAATGATTGAATCCGGACTGATATCAAAAAAGGCAAAGGTTAAGATCCTGGCCAAAGGATCCCTTGATAAAAAACTTGAAGTGCATGCACACGCTTTCTCGAAAGCAGCAGCAGAAGCCATTGAAGCCCAAAAGGGAAAAGTTGTAAAAATTAACTAGGATGAGATTAATTCAGACGATAC
The DNA here is from genome assembly GCA_036351095.1 of Bacteroidales bacterium. Lineage (GTDB taxonomy): Bacteria > Bacteroidota > Bacteroidia > Bacteroidales > VadinHA17 > UBA9300. The sequence goes on from JAZBOI010000137.1 coordinate 8,988, forward strand.
GAAACATATTCAAGATAGAAGATCTCAGGGCAAGAATAATATATACGCTGGGCATTATTCTATTGTACAGGTTCGGCAAGTATGTTACCCTGCCGGGTATTGACCCCTCACAGCTTGATGCCCTCAGTGATCAGACGGCCTCAGGTATTATGGGTCTGCTTGATATGTTCTCGGGAGGTGCCTTCTCGCAGGCTTCGGTCTTTGCCCTGGGTATAATGCCCTATATCTCAGCATCCATTGTTATCCAGCTGCTCGGTATAGTATTTCCTTATTTCCAGAAACTTCAGCGTGAAGGTGAAAGCGGCAGAAGAAAAATGAACCAGTATACCCGCTATCTTACAGTGGCCATACTGGTGCTCCAGGCACCAACTTACCTGGCAAACCTGCACAACACGCTGCCTGCCAGCGCATTTATACTGCGAGGTACCTTGTTTACCGTCTCATCGGTGATCATTCTGACCGCCGGTACAATGTTTATTATGTGGCTGGGTGAGAAGATTACTGACAAGGGAATAGGAAACGGTATTTCACTTATCATTATGATAGGTATTATTGCAAGACTGCCACAGGCCTTTGTGTTTGAACTGGGTGTAAGGCTTGACGGATCAGGCGGACTGGTGGCACTCTTACTCGAACTGGTGCTGCTCTTTGCAGTTGTGCTGGGCACTATCCTGCTTGTACAGGGTACCCGGAGGATACCTGTTCAGTATGCAAGACGAATAGTCGGTAATAAACAATACGGTGGTGTGAGGCAGTATATTCCCCTTAAGGTGAATGCTGCCGGCGTTATGCCTATAATTTTTGCACAGGCAATCATGATGTTGCCCATTATCCTGGCAGGCTATGCTTCGGCAGAGCAGATGTCAGGATTTGTTTCAGCACTTTCAAATATGTATGGTTTCTGGTATAACCTTATTACAGCACTGCTGATTATTGCTTTTACCTATTTCTATACGGCTGTAACAATAAATCCCGTTCAGATGGCTGAAGATATGAAAAAGAACGGGGGCTTTATTCCCGGTGTTAAACCCGGACGGAAAACAGTTGAATTTCTCGACCAGGTAATGTCGAGGATAACATTGCCCGGATCAATATTCCTGGCCATCATTGCAATACTGCCCGCCATAGCTGTGAAATTCGGGGTAAGCTCGCCTTTTGCACAGTTTTATGGAGGCACATCATTGCTGATCCTGGTTGGTGTTGTGCTGGATACGCTGCAGCAGATTGAAAGTCACCTGCTGATGCGCCATTATGACGGACTGATGAAATCAGGAAGAATAAAAGGCAGGGCAGGTGCCGTGTCGGCTATGTAAAAAAATGTTCTTTGATGTTACATCTTAAAACAGGGGAAGAGGTTGAATTATTAAGAGCAAGCAATCAATTGGTGTCGAGAACACTGGCTGAACTGGCTAAAATAATAAGACCGGGTATCACAACCCTCAGACTGGACCAGGTGGCGGAGGAATTTATCAGGGATAATAAAGCGCTCCCCGGTTTCAAGGGATACAATGATTTCCCGAATACCTTATGTACCTCTGTTAATGATGAAGTAGTTCATGGTATACCTTCAAAATATGAGCTCAGGGACGGAGATATCATATCCATTGATTGTGGCGTGATACTTGAGGGGTTTTATGGCGACAGTGCCTTTACTTACCCCGTAGGGGAGATAAGCGATGAAAGAAAGAGGCTCCTGGAATACACCAGGGAATCGCTTGAGGCAGGAGCAGCTCAGGCCATTTCAGGAAACAGGGTTGGGGATATATCATGGGCCGTGCAGAATAAAGCCGAGAGTGGAGGTTTTACCGTTGTACGTGAGCTCGTTGGTCACGGACTGGGTAAAAAGCTTCATGAAGCGCCCGAAGTTCCTAACTATGGCAGGAGAGGCAGGGGACCTAAGCTGAAGGAGGGAATGGTTATATGCATCGAACCTATGATAAACATGGGTGGCAGGAGTGTAAGGCAGATGAATGACGGGTGGACGGTGAAGACGCTTGACGGCTTGCCTTCCGCACATTTTGAGTATGCTGTGGCAGTTAAAAAAAATGAAGCTGATATATTAACGACATTTAAATTTATTGACGAAGAATTGAGTAAAAAAAATTAATATGGCTAAGCAACCTTCTATAGAACAGGACGGAACTATTATTGAAGCTCTATCCAATGCTATGTTCAGGGTCGAGCTCGAAAATGGTCACGTTATTACAGCTCATATCTCAGGAAAGATGAGAATGAACTATATAAAAATATTGCCCGGTGACAGGGTAAAGGTTGAAATGTCACCATATGATTTAACAAAGGGAAGAATAACATTCAGATATAAATAAAAAAGATTGCAGTAATGAAAGTAAGAGCATCTGTTAAAAAGCGTAGCGCCGACTGCAAAATTGTCAGGAGGAAGGGACGCTTGTACATTATAAATAAGAAAAATCCCAAGTTTAAACAGAGACAGGGATAATTTATATAACTTTGCACACATTTTAAACAAAAGGTATATATGGCACGAATAGTAGGTGTAGACTTACCAAAAAACAAAAGGGGTGAAGTAGCCCTGACATATATTTACGGGATAGGACGCAGCAATGCCCGTAATGTTCTGACAAAGGCCAAAGTTGACTGGGATAAGAAAGTTAAGGACTGGAATGATGATGAATTAACAAAGATCAGAAAAATTCTTAACGATCAATATAAGCTCGAAGGTGAACTCAGGTCTGATGTACAGCTCAGTATCAAGCGATTGATGGATATTGGCTGTTACCGTGGTATACGTCACAGAACAGGTATGCCGGTAAGGGGTCAGAGTACGAAAAATAATGCGCGTACCCGTAAAGGAAGGAAGAAAACTGTGGCTAACAAAAAGAAAGCTGTTAAATAAGAGAATTATGGCAAAGAAATCCGGAGCATCAAGAAAAAGAGTGGTGAAGATAGAACCTGTTGGACAGGCTCATATTCACTCTTCATTCAATAATATAATTATTTCATTGACAAATAATGCAGGCCAGGTTATAACCTGGGCCTCATCAGGTAAGATGGGATTCAGAGGATCCAAGAAGAATACACCCTATGCTGCCCAGATGGCAGCTGAAGATTGTGCCAGGGTTGCATATGACCTTGGACTGAGAAAGGTAAAGGTATTCGTTAAAGGACCCGGCTCGGGCAGGGAATCAGCCATAAGGTCAATTCATAACTCGGGTATAGAGGTAACAGAGATAGTGGATGTTACACCAATGCCACATAACGGATGCCGCCCGCCTAACAGGAGAAGGGTATAAACAAATTGAATAATAAAGGAGAATAAAAATTTTTTTAAATGGCAAGATACAGAGGACCAAAATCGAAAATAGCCAGGAAATTCGGGGATCCGATCTTCGGTACTGATAAGCATCTGGAAAGGAAGAATTATCCTCCCGGACAGCACGGTAATATGAAGAGAAGAAAGAAAACTTCGGAATATGGAGTTCAGTTAAAGGAAAAACAAAAAGCCAAATATACCTACGGGGTGCTGGAGAAACAGTTCAGAAACCTTTTTGAGCATGCATCACGCAGTAAAGGTGTTACAGGTGAGGTGCTGCTGCAACTGCTGGAATCAAGACTGGATAATGTTGTTTACCGCCTTGGTATATCCCCCACACGGGCTGCTGCAAGACAAATGGTTAGTCACAGGCACATTACCGTTAACGGGGAAGTTGTCAATATCCCTTCTTCACAGGTGAAGGCCGGCGATATAATTGGTGTAAGAGAAAAATCCAGGTCGCTTGAAGCAATACTGGATTCACTGGCCGGTAAAAGACATATGAACTATTCATGGCTCGAGTGGGATGACTCCCAGATGGTGGGCAAATTCATGAATATCCCCCAGCGTGAAGATATTCCTGAAGATATTAAAGAACAGCTGATAGTAGAATTATATTCGAAATAATAATATATATAAGATTGCATATATGGCCATTTTAGCATTCCAGAAGCCCGATAAAGTAATAATGGTTGAAGCGGACAATCATTATGGAAAATTTGAGTTCCGCCCCCTTGAACCGGGATAT
>JAZBOI010000138.1:0-6296 GCA_036351095.1 Bacteroidales bacterium
ACTCCCTGTAATACATGCCATGATCCTCACGGTATAAGCAATACACAGGGTACCGTAACAAATAATTCACACCTGATCAATTTCGATCTTAATATTGTAACAGCAAGCGGGAACAGTGTTGTACAGTTTGTTGATACAGGCCTGTTCAGCGGGTACTGCCAGCTACGTTGCCATGGAAGGGGACATGGTATAGGGATGAGCTACTGATCCCTGGCCGATAAGGTCCGGTGATCTTCAGCAGTTACCACCTGGTAAGCCTTGTTGACTATCAGGTCGGCTTTGGGTTTAAGGGATGATACGGCCTGATGTTCACGGTCGAGTATCTTAAGCCTGAAGGTGTTCATCTCTTCCTTCATCCTGATGATCTGGTTTATCTTTGTCTCCTTATAGGTTAGGTCAATAAAAACCCTCAGGTCAATATCAGGGGCATCGATGGCATAGAGCCCGTCAATCACCAGCAGGTCAATTTTGCTGAAGTCAGTAATAAGCTTATCGACCTGTTCCGGGATAAGATCAATGCACGGTATTACACATTCCTGTTCTTCCTTGAAATCCCTTATTGTCTTCCTGATCTTTACCCAGTCATACTCATCTATCCCAATCCTGTCAAAACCCTTGTTCCTCCTCCATTCCTCCCTGAGCAAAGGCTGTATCTTGTAATAATTATCGGTATGTATTACTTTGACTCTTATATTATCCTGCTTAAGCCTTTTTCCAAGAGCATGGGCAAGTTCGGACTTGCCCGATCCTGATTCGCCTGATATGCCTACAATGTACCTGTACCTGCCGTTCTTCATTTCCAGGTCTTTAACCACAACCCGGTGAATATCTTCGGCAGCTTCCTTATGCATATCATTTATCAAAAGAATATCACCTAACATCCTGTCTTACTTTTTTAAATTCATTTTAAATACCCGTCCTCTTTCCAGGTAAATTTTTTCACCGCAAATATGGACCTTTATTTTTTCTTTCAAACTTTTGTCAGCTATTATTTCAAGTGTTTCAGGGAAAATTGCCACCCTGAAATGTGTATCTCTGAAACTGAAATTAAACTTCACTCCTTTCCAGTGTCCCGGCAGATCGGGGCAAAGTGATGGTTCATCCCCTGATAAATCGAGCCGGCAGAAAACAGACAGCACCATATATACGGTACCTGCCATTACACCGCAGTGTATGCCTTCGCCTGTGGTTCCACCCTGTATATCGACCAGGTCGCTGCTCAGTGCTTCCATATACATCCCCCAGGCCTTTTCACGATCCCCAAGCCTGTAGGCAAGATCGGCATGAACGAGCCTTGAAAGAGTTGAGCCATGCGAGGTTCTTCCTATGTAATAATCGAAATTCCTGCGTATATAATCACCTGGTAATTCGTAGCCCAGCTTTCGGAATATTTGATCAGCCTTTTCAAAACCCAGGTTGTAAAAGACCATCAGCAGGTCGGCCTGCTTAGCCAGCTTATAGTCATCAGGTGATTTCCCTTCAGCCTTGAGTATCCTGTCAAGCCTGTGTATGTCGCCGTATTTTTCCCTGTATGCATCCCAGTCCAGTTCCTTCAGATTAAAATATCCCCTGAACTGTTCAATTATTCCATCATCGTTTACCCCGATCACCAGGTGCTCACTGATATGTTTCCACCTTTCCAGCTCTTCATCGCTTATCTTATATTTATTCCGCAATTTTCCCTTCTCAACTTCCCCGAGCATTTCGAAGAATTCATTTGTCCTTGACATCATCCAGCTAACCATTATATTGGTGTAGGCATTATCTGTCAGTCCACCTTCCTTTTCTCCCGGCAGTTTTTCATGGAATTCATCGGGCCCCATAACTTTATGAATATGGTATCCTTCCTTTTCCCCGTCATATTCACATTTACTTTCCCAGAACCTGCAAATCTCAAAAAGCATTTCAGCCCCGTTTTTCATCATGAATGTTTTATCACCACTCACATTGTAATAATTACAGAGGTTGAAGGCAATGGCCAGGCTGACATGTCTTTGCAGCCTGCTGTAATCGTCACCCCACTTACCCGACACAGGATTCAGGTGCACGACCTGTGTTTCCTCCCTGCCATCGCTTCCGCTCTGCCAGGGGAACATTGCTCCCCTGAAACCATTCTCCCTGGCTGCATCCTTTGCCCTGTCAAGTCTCCTGAACCTGTACATCAGCACTGATTTAACAACTTCAGGAAAATGAATATTGTAAAGGGGCAGTATATAGAGTTCGTCCCAGAATATATGTCCCCTGTATGCTTCCCCATGCAGTCCGCGCGGCGGGATACCTGCATCAAGGTCTTTATGATGGGGAGAGGCTGTCACCATCATATGATACAGGTGCAGACGTATTAACTTCTGTGCCTTCCGGTCGCCTGCCACATTGATATCCATTTCATCCCATATGTCCTTCCATGCCTGTGCCGACAATTCCAGCTCACGGTCATAATTTATCATTCTATCAATTGCCATTCTTGCATGTTTCCCAGGGATTGTCACCTTTTTATCCTGTGAGGTATAAATAGAAACAAGCTTTTCCAGCACTATTTCCTTTCCCTTACCGGCTTTAACAGTAAAATCCTGGCATGACTTACCCTTCGAACACTCACAATTCATAATATGCTCAAGCTCCTCACTGCCATTAACTATATGCCTGGCACCCACTTTAATTACTACATTTGACTGGTTCGTTTGGACTTTAATATACGACCTGTTACCTTCAATCTTCTCGGACAGATGGGTAAGGTGTTCCTGGTTCAGGTCCCTGTACCTTTCCACACCTGCATTTATATGATTTCCATCAATTTCCGACCTTATGGTAATTTCGCCCTCGTAGTTAAGAGGAGTTACGGTATATTTCAGGGCAGCAATATGTTTATAGTGCATCCCTGCAAATCTTGAAGAAGTAAGCCTGCTTATCCGGCCTTCTTCATCTTCCACTTCAATTTCGCGTGAAAGCTCTCCGGTTTTGAAATCAAGCTTTCTTTTCACGCTTTTTATCTTCATGTTCGGCTCAGGGTTGAAGCTAAACCATTCTCCCTTACCAATCCTGAATTTTACCAGGAGCCAGTTCGGGATATTAACAAAGTCTTCATTCTCTATATCTCTTCCGGCCACCTTCGAAACCAACCTGTTATAAAGGCCCGAGATATAGGTGCCGGGGTAATTAACCTTATTGGCCCTGCTTTCTTCCAGGGCACCTCTTGTCCCGAAGTAACCATTACCCACCGTAAGCAGTGCTTCCCTTGATCTTTCCTTTTCAAAATCATAATCAAAATACCGGAGGCACCAGGCATCTTCATCAATACCTTTCTCAAACCATTCATTAATATCGTCAATACTGATCTCTGAAAGATCTTCAACCACTATATCCCCCCCGTTTACCAGTAGCTCATTAACATTTTCCTCACGTGCCACACCTATTACAAGCCCGAAGTTGCCGTTCCTGCCGGCCTGCACACCCGAAACAGCATCCTCCACAACAACAGACCTGTGGTACTCGACACCCAGCCTGTCGCATGCCGTGGTAAAAATATCCGGTTCAGGCTTGCCATGGAGACCCAGCTCTGCAGATACAACACCATCAATTCTTGTTTCAAAAAGATCAAGCAATCCGGCCGCCTCAAGCACAGGCTTACAGTTCTTGCTTGATGAAGCCACACCTATCCTTGCCCCAAGCTTTTTCAGCCGTTTTATCATTTCAATGGTGGATTCGTATACCTGTACTCCCTCCTCATCCAGTATCTTATTGAACATCACGTTCTTCCTGTTTCCAAGACCGCAGACCGTCTCCATCGACGGGTCATCACCTGGATCACCGAACTCAAGTTCAATACCCCTTGATTCAAGGAAAGAGGCAACTCCCTTGTAGCGGGGTTTGCCGTCAACATAAGGAAGGTAATCATCAGCATGGGTAAATTCCCTGAATTCGGAATTATTTTCTTCTGACCATTTCTTCAGAAAATCATCAAACATCCGTTTCCATGCGGTTCCGTGAACAAGGGCTGTCCTGGTAATAACCCCATCCAGATCAAATATTACAGCATCAAATTTAAGCATATGGTGAACTATTTATTACAAAATTTGGTTATGACTTACAGGTATTGTATTTTATTGAAAATTTCAAAAAGATGCTTTTTTTTATTTCCTTTTTTTTACAAAAATGATACTCTGTATTTAAATACCCAAAGTAATGAAAAAATTATTTATAGCTTCTCTTCAATTACCTGTAAATGTACTTTTTAATGAGGAAGGTGTAAATATCATACAAACGGAGGACGCTTCCCTTGCCGGTATGCAGGGTTTCTACAGCAAATTTGAAAGCACATGGGTCGGACACACCGGGATCGAGAATTATGAATGCAGCTCACAGGAAAAGATAAATCTGGAAAGGGAACTCAAAAAATTCTCTTATATCCCTGTATATACAGAAAGCGAAGATTATGAAGGTTTTTTGCACGGGTTCTCGAAAAATACCATCTGGCCCTTGTTTCATTATTTTCCACAGGATACCACATATGACGATAAGGCATGGGAATCATACAATACCGTCAACCGTCTCTATGCCGAGAAGCTGGCATCGGTTATGGACAAAGGGGATATCCTCTGGATACACGATTACCACCTCCTTCTCCTGCCAAAAATGATGCGGGAGCTTAAGCCTGATGTATCTATTGGACTCTTTATCCATATCCCCTGGCCTTCCTACGAGGTATTCAGGTTACTGCCATGGCGAACGGAGATACTTGAGGGAATGCTTGGCTCAGACCTTATAGGTTTTCACACATATGGATATGTCAGACACTTTCTCAGCAGTATAAGGAGGTTACTTGGTTTTGATACCGTCTTCAACAGGATATCCATCGAGGAGCGGACCTTAATGGCTGATGCTTTCCCCAAGGGCATACACTATGAAAAATTCGAAAAGGAACTAAACACACTCAAAGCCAACGGCTCATCAAAAGATAATGAAATAAGAAAGCAGCTCCATTCTCACATTAAAGGGTCGAAAGATAAAAGAATTATCCTTTCCATTGACCCGCTGGACTACACCAAAGGCATACCTCAAAGGATAGGTGCCTTTGAGCTTTTCCTCCAGGAGCATCCTGAATATATTGAGAAGGTCAGCCTCCTTCTTATTGCACTGCCATCACGTGAGACAGGTATGGCTTACGACAACCTCAAAAGGCAGGTAGATGAATTTGTGGGAAGGGTAAATGGCAACTATGGTACTATAGCGTGGACCCCGATAATTTACTTAAACCAGTATTTCTCCATTGAAGAACTGATAGAGCTATATGCTTTCTCAAACATTGCCCTTATCCTTCCTTTCCGTGATGGCATGAACATGGCCGCAAAAGAATACATTGCCTCGCGACTCGACGGCAGGGGTGTACTTATTCTGAGTGAACTGGCAGGTGCAGCCAAAGAACTCCATGAAGCCATAATAGTAAACCCGAATAACCTGGGTGCAGTTGTTACAGCAATCAAGCAGGCCCTTGAAATGCCTGAAGAAGAACAGGTAAGGCGGAACAGTGTAATGATTGACAGGCTTAAACGTTATACAATTGACAGGTGGGCAAATGAATTCATTTCCAAGCTGGAGGGAGTGAAGCAAATACAGGCAAGCACACTGACCAGGAAGGTAAGTGAGAATAAAAGAAAAGAAATTATCTCCGCTTACAAAAATTCAAAAAAGAGAATCCTGTTTCTCGACTACGACGGAACACTTTCGTGGTTCAGGAAAGACCCGGAAGATGCCAGACCTGATGATGAATTATACAATATTCTTAATAAACTTACGGGCGACAGCTCTAATACTGTTACTATAATCAGCGGGCGCGACAAGGAGACACTTGGCAGGTGGTTCTCAGATAAATGGAAGCTCCACTTTATTGCTGAGCATGGTGTATGGCTTAAGCACCCCGGGGGGACCTGGCATATGATGGAACAGATTGATAATGAATGGAAAAACTCCGTACTACCCCTGCTTGAGTTCTTTGTCGACCAGACCCCACAGACATTCATAGAACATAAAAATTTCTCCCTGGTATGGCATTACAGGAAGGCTGATCCCGACCTGGGTGTGCAGCGGGCCTGGGAGCTGAAAGATGAATTAAGATATCTTACTGCCAACCTTAACCTTGAGATAATGGACGGAGATAAAGTGCTCGAGATTAAGTACTCGGGAATTAACAAGGGAAGGGCAGCCGTGCAGAAGATAGGCAACGAGAATTATGATTTCATCTTCGCTGTTGGTGATGACTGGACCGATGAATATACCTTCGATGCAATGCCGGATGAAGC
>JAZBOI010000139.1:0-2799 GCA_036351095.1 Bacteroidales bacterium
ATACCTGCAATTGGTATAGGAGCAGGAAATAAAGTGGATGGACAGGTGCTTGTTATTCATGATATGCTGGGAATAAACCAGGAATTCTCACCAAGGTTTCTCAGGAGATACCATAATCTGTACCAGGAAATAAGCGGGGCAGTGCAGGGTTATATAAGGGATGTACGCTCACTGGATTTTCCAAATGAAAAGGAGCAATACTGAAGCAACAATGAATATACTCTACGAGGATAACCATATAATTGCCGTCAATAAACAATGCTGTGAACTGGTTCAGGGAGACAGTACCGGCGACACCACACTGTCTGATAAGATTAAGAAATACCTGGCAACAAAGTATAACAAACCCGGGGATGTATTCCTGGGAGTGGTTCATCGCCTCGACAGGCCGGTAAGCGGTGTTATTCTTTTTGCACGTACCTCGAAAGCCCTCGCAAGGTTGAACAATATGTTCCGTGATAAACAGGTATCAAAAAAATATATTGCCGTGGTGCGAAACAGGCCACCGGCAGAGGAAGGGGAATTAATGCATTATCTCAAAAAGAATGAGAAACAAAATAAATCCTATGCATATGACCGGGAGGTAAAAGGAAGCAAAGAAGCGCTTTTGAGTTATAAACTGGCCAGCAGGACCGACAGGTACTATGTGCTTGAAGTGGACCTTCATACAGGCCGGCATCACCAGATAAGATGCCAGTTGGCTAAAGCAGGATGCCCTGTGAAAGGAGATCTCAAATACGGCTTTCCCAGGTCTAATAATGACGGTAGTATATCACTGCATGCCTGGAAGCTGTCTTTTGTGCACCCTGTAAAGAAGGACAAAATAGAAATTACAGCACCTCTGCCCGGTGGGGATATATGGTCAAAAATAAAAATCTTCAAATAAAAAAAATGGCTGCTTAATAATTAAAGCAGCCACTTCATTCAAACTGAAAATATCAGAGGTCAGGATGTCAAAATTACCCTCCGGCCCCTATCCCTGAACTTCATTTCTACCTTCTCCCTTAAACAGGAATTTTAAGCCGTCTTTCTTACCTTCATCTATAAATCCATGTAGCAAATGTATAACAATATTATCCTGAGCCGGTTAAACTGAGGTTAAATCTAGTTAAGGAAAAGTTAAAATGTGGAAAGATGTAATATTATAATTATATTTTTGCAATATGAAAAGAAGGAAGCTCATAGGTCTGATATCCTTGATGCTTGTATCCTTAACGGGTATTATCTGGGTACAGATAACCTGGATAAACAATGCTGTCAGGGTAAGGAACGATTTGTTCAGCCGCTCTGTCTTCAACAGCCTGCAAAGCACTGCCCGAAAAATTGAGTCTTCACGGCAGCTGGCTTTCTATGAGCAGATGATGGTAGCCGATTCTCTGCTGCAATCACAGGCCAATGAGATGCAAAGGATTCCTTTTGCCGGTGCAGATGCTGACCCTGTGCAGGACACTTATGAAAACATAAGCGGGGTGGGGGAGAGATTTTCCCTGAGACTGACTGACGACGGTAATAATGTTCAGGTACTTGGAGACTACCAGCAATACTTTATCGGTGACAGCAATAGGAGGGAAGCACCAGGATATATGGAAACACCCGGAGCCGGACCTCTGAATATTAACAACGACAGGTTCAGGTCATGGCTTTTACAGAAATCAGGCGATCTCCGCAGGATGGGCGACAGGATGATCTCGGAACTCTACGAATGGGAGCTTAACAGTCCGGCCGACAGGGATGAAATATTGTCTGTCCTCTACAGTGAACTGTCTAATTCGGGCATAAGGATTCCTTTTGAATTTGCAATTATTGAAGGTAACAGGATTGTAGACGGGGTGTATGAGAGCGTTCCGCCGGCAGAACTGATAAGCAGCAACTACACGGTAAGCCTTTTTAATGACAGGTTGATACGGCGTAATACACGGCTCTCTGTAGTCTTCCCGGAACGAAGAAACTATATACTCTCATCAATGTCCTACCTGCTGGGTGCCTCACTGCTTTTCAGCTTAATAATTCTTATCACTTTTGCACTCAGTATATTCTTTATTATCAGGCAGAAAAGGATATCCGAGATGAAATCGGATTTTATCAATAATATGACCCACGAGTTCAAGACACCTATAGCTACCATTTCACTTGCAGCTGATACAATCAACAATCCCAGGGTCATAAAGGATGAAAACAGGGTCAGGCAATTCATAAGTATGATCAAAAAGGAGAATTCCAGGATGAACAAGCAGGTTGAGAATATTCTCCAGATATCATCGCTTGAGAGGAAGGACATGGAATTCAGTTTTTCTGACCTTGATATGCATTCTGTCATAATGAGATCAATAGAGACAATAGAGATACAGGTGGAAGGGAGGAAGGGGAACATTTTCTTCTATGCCGAAGCAGAAGATCCCCTGGTTTATGGGGACAGGGAACACCTGACAAACCTGGTTCATAACCTGCTGGATAACGCCAATAAATACAGCGTAAGTGAACCGGAGATCACAGTGAGTACCGCTAACAGGAACGGATATTTTATTCTTTCGGTTTCAGATAAGGGCATTGGTATGTCAAAAACGGTACAGTCAAAAATATTTGACAGGTTTTACCGTCAGTCCGGCGGTAATATACATAACGTTAAGGGTTTCGGTTTGGGGCTGAGTTACGTCAAGGCCATAGTTGATGCCCATAATGGTGATATTAAAGTATTCAGTGAAGCAGGAAAGGGCACAACATTTGAGGTGTCACTGCCTCAGAAGGAAGAACTGCTATGAGTAGTATATCAAAAATATTTCTTGTTGAGGATGATCTCAG
>JAZBOI010000140.1:0-4023 GCA_036351095.1 Bacteroidales bacterium
ATATATTGAAATATAATTTCTCTGTTTATGGCAATACTGGTAATACACCTTACCTGAACCTGCTGCTTCTTTACCTCCTGCTCAGCAGTCCTGTCTGCCTTATTGAATATATTTACCTCCTCAGGGATCGCCCGCACAGAATATTCCAGTATGGAATTTATACTTTCCTGGCCCAGCTGTTGCTTATTATGGTTCCTATATTGCTTGGCAAGGATATTATCTGGGCCATCTACGGTCTCCTGTTTATAACACTTGTGCGCTGGGTGTGGCTCATTACACTGCTCTTCAGGTATTCAGAATTCAGGATAAACCCGGCTTTTATAAAGGAACATCTAAGGCTGGGCTGGCCCCTTATCATAACCTCGCTTATCAGTGGTTCAGCACAGTATATCGATGGCATAATTGTCTCAGCCCATTTTGACGACCCCAGTATGTTTGCAATATTCAGGTACGGAGCCAAGGAATTTCCCCTGGTCCTGATGCTGGCTACAGGTCTCAACAATGCACTGCTGCCACGTTTCGGGACAAGAACAAAGATCAGGGAATCGCTTGAAGTCATTAAGAGCAAATCACGGAACCTGATGCATTATCTTTTTCCCATTTCAATGGTGGTGCTGCTATTTGCACGGTGGCTTTACCCGAGGCTGTTTACTCCTGAATTTCTGAGGAGTGCGGATATCTTTATGATCTATATATTACTTGTAATACCGAGGTTATTGTTTCCCCAGACTGTGATCATTGGAAGAAAAAGAACCGGAGTTGCGATGAATGCAGCCATTTTCGAACTGGTCCTTAACATTCCACTGAGCCTCTGGCTGGTAAAGGACTACGGGGCAGTTGGTGTTGCTGTGGCAACCTTCGTCGTTTATTTTCTCAGTAAGGTTTATCTGGCTGCATACCTCTGGATAAAAATGAAAATCAAACCGGGTGAATATATCCCCCTGCCGACATTCTTTATCTATTCGGTACTGTTAACCATTCTCTTTGTCCTGATTGACCACAGGATAATTGATATTATTTAAAGTCAATTTTCTAAGCCCGGTCACATAGGCCACCCCTGACTCTATACTAATCCATAGTGCCCAGATTATATTATTGGATAATTCCATTATTCTGTTAAAAAAATCTGAATATCTTTGTAAATCTTATTATTATCTATCTTGGAAAGTGATGAATGATCTGGAAAAGTACTTTCAGCAGTACAGGGATAATATAGTGGGTATTGATGCTCATTATGATTCTCCTTACGGAAAGCAAAATATATTATACTGCGACTGGATAGCCAGCGGAAGGCTTTACAGGCCGCTTGAAGAAAAGATAGTGAATGATTTTGGACACTTTGTTGCCAACACACACACCGAGACCAGCGAAACAGGCAAACGTATGACCTGGGCTTACCATGAAGCACAGAAAATAATCAAAAAACATGTTAATGCAGGCCCGAATGATGTATTGATCACTGCCGGGTCGGGTATGACAACCGTAATAAACAAATTCATGCGGATAATGGGTCTTAAAAGCTGCCAGCAAAAAGACCTGCCCTGCTTAAAGGATATCGAACGGCCGGTCGTTTTTATCACACATATGGAACATCACTCAAACCAGACATCATGGTACGAGACGCTTACTGATGTTGTTGTTCTTCCACCCGGTGACGGCCTGCTGGTTGATCCTGCTATATTGAGAAAGGAAGTAAAAAAATATGAGGACAGGAAGTTTAAGATAGGCTCATTTACGGCATGCTCAAACGTAACGGGGGTAAGCACACCTTATTATGAGCTGGCCAGGATAATGCATGAACACGGGGGTATCTGCCTGATCGATTTTGCGGCCTCAGCACCTTATGTTGATATAGACATGCACCCGGATGATCCGATGGAGAAACTGGATGCCATATTCTTTTCTCCCCATAAATTCCTTGGAGGACCGGGATCATCGGGAGTTATGGTATTCGACTCGGCACTTTATAAAAGGGAAGTACCCGATAACCCCGGCGGGGGTACGGTTGACTGGACCAACCCCTGGGGAGAATATAAATATGTTGATGATATTGAAGTAAGGGAGGATGGAGGAACACCGGGTTTTATCCAGGCTATACGTACAGCTCTTGCAATCAATCTGAAAGAACAAATGGGAACCGGCAGGATAAAGGAGAGAGAGGATCAGATTGTGCGGAAAACATTCAGTGAACTGAGATCAATAAGGGGGTTGAAGATACTGGCCGATGAGGTTGAAGACAGATTGCCGGTGTTTTCATTTTATATTGAAGGTATACATTATAACCTGGTCGTTAAATTATTAAGCGACAGGTACGGGATACAGACAAGGGGAGGATGTGCTTGCGCCGGTACCTATGGACATTATCTTCTCCAGGTTTCATATGATAAGAGCCATGAAATAACGGAGAAAATCAATAGTGGCGACCTGTCCGAAAAGCCCGGATGGATAAGGATGTCACTTCATCCGACAACAACTGATGAAGAACTAAATAATATACTCGCTGCAATAAGAGAAATAGCAGAGAATAAGGAGATCTGGAAGAAAGATTATCTTTACATAAAGGGAAGCAATGATTTCGTACATAAACAGGAATCAGGTCTTTCCGGTGAGCTGGTGAAAAACTGGTTCAAAATGAAAAATTAAAATGCTGAAATGATCATTAAAGAAGTAGTTAGTAAAACCGACAGCAGGGCTTTTCTGGAATTTCACAAATGGCATTACAGGGATGATCCAAACTGGGTGTGCCCGCTTGATTCTGAATTTAATGCTGTGTTTGATCCGGCTAAGAACAGGACCTTTAAACATGGCATGCTCAAACGATGGCTGCTGCATGACAGTGATAATAAAATTATAGGCCGTATCGCTGCATTTATTGATTATAACCGGTCGAAAGCTTACAGGCAGCCAACAGGAGGAATAGGTTTTTTTGAGGTTATTGAGGATGAAAAGGCCGCCTTCATGTTGTTTGATACAGCAATAAAATGGTTGAAGGAAAATGATATGCAGGCAGTTGACGGACCTGTTACCTTCGGATCGAATGAATCGAACTGGGGTCTGCTAGTCGATGGCTTTATGCAACAGGGATACGGAATGCCTTATAATAAGGAGTATTACAGGGATTATTTTGAGAAATATGGCTTCAGTAACTATTTCAACCAGTACAGCTTCCACAGGGATATAGCTTCCGTGAACGTTTTCCCGGAGAGATTTATGAAGATAGCTGAATGGATAAGCCGTAAACCGGGTTATTCGTTTGAACATTTCAAATTCAGCAATGCTGAAAAATACGTTAATGACCTTGTGGATATTTACAACTCAACATGGTCTGAATTCAGGGAAGACTTCCAGCCAATGATACCCTCCGATTTCAACGATACCGTCCAGAAAGGCAAAGCATTCCTGGATGAGGAGTTAATATGGTTTGCCTACCATAAGGAGGAACCAATTGCCTTCTTTGTACTTTTTCCCGACCTTAACCAGATATTGAAACACCTTGACGGCAGGCTCCACCTGTGGAATATTCTGAAATTCTATTACCTGAAACGAAAGAAAACCATGACCCGCATCAGGGCAGTGGTAGCAGGGGTAAAACCAGGTTTCAGAAACAGCGGGGTTGAATCGGCCATTTTCAAATGCCTCTATGATGTCTTTATGAAAAAACGTTATTACAGGGAACTTGAATTGTCCTGGGTGGGCGATTTTAATGAACCCATGCTTTCAGTGTATAAGGCGATAGGTGCCGAACTGGCAAAAACACACGTTACATACAGGTATTTGATTAACGGGGATATTGAATTTGTTCGCCTGAAGGATGAAATGAAAGAACTTGTGAAGATAAGTGATAAAAAAGCAGATAATAAATAGGACAATTCTTTGTGAATTAATATTTCTTGATTAATTTTGCGAGCCCTAAGGAAAAGAAATTAAAACATAAACAGGAGAGATGAAAAAGGGAATACATCCGGATAATTACAGGTTTGTCGTATTTAAGGATATGTCAAATAATACATCCTTTCTTACCAA
>JAZBOI010000141.1:0-4323 GCA_036351095.1 Bacteroidales bacterium
GGGCATAAAGGTCACCCTCGATGTCCTGGGTGAATTCATTAAAACCCTTGAAGAAGCTGAGGCCAGCAAAAATGAATACCTTGAACTTATTGAAAGGGCTGAAAAAGAGAATATTGAAGGTAATTATTCCATCAAGCCCACAAGTTTCGGTCTTCTAATTGACAAAGAAGCCTGTTACGGCTTTATCAGGGAAGTTGTTGTAAAGGCTGCTGAATACAACAATTTCATAAGGATTGACATGGAAGATTCTCCCTGCACGGATCTTGAAATTGAATTGTTCAGGAAATTAAAAAAGGAATTTCCTCGCAATGTAGGTATCGTTTTCCAGTCTTACCTGAAAAGGACCCGTGATGACATCAGGGGACTGCTGGATCTCAATTCCGGGGAGACGCCTCTTAATATCAGGCTATGCAAGGGTATATATGTTGAGCCTGAAGAGATTGCATACAAGAAATACGAGGAGATAAATGAGAATTTCCTTAAGGATCTTGAAGTCATATTCCAGAACAAGGTATACGTTGGTATTGCCACACATGACAGACCGCTTATAGAGGGTGCCTATGAACTTATCAGGAAATACGATGTTCCCGGGAACATGTATGAGTTCCAGATGCTCTATGGTGTTACACCTAAGCTCAGGCAGAGCATTGTTGACAGGGGTCATACGATGAGAATCTACGTACCTTTCGGCAAGGACTGGTTTGGCTATTCCACCAGGCGCCTGAAAGAGAATCCCAAGATGGCCTCTCATATTATCAAAGCATTATTTTACAAGGGCTGAGGAGGAGTACTCGCTTACTGACTGTTTACGGCCCCTGCTTCTTTTCCAGGTTCTTCCTGTATAAGTCCTTCATTCTTTCAATCTCTTTCTGCGATATCATCGGTTGGGGCGGTTTTGAACGTTCGGGTGGTCCTTTTGCATAGTAGAGTATAGCTGCAGGTACTGCTAAAAAGTTCAGCCCGACCATCCTGTCTGAAGGTATTGCCCCTTTCTCTATAGCATCCTGCATATGTTTCCTCTTCAGCAGTTCATAATTTGCAGATGGGTCACCAAGTTGTTGCTGGCTGTTAAGACCCTGGTAAACTGAAGCTGCCAGATTATTCCTGGCATTCATCTCTTCCTGTGAAACCACAGGGTTTTGAAGGAGTATGCCGGTGCTCAGGTTAGGTATCCTGGGCACTATAATTACCTCGCCAAGGGCCAGGGTATCAGAATGCAGGAAGAAGCCAGCCGTGAAAGTATCTCCTTTAAGTGTATCGGCAGGAGAAAAAATAAGATCCTGGTAGCCTACATAGGATATCCTTAGCGTATCCTTTTTAGCCAGGTAAACAGAGAACTCACCTTTCGCATCCGTTACATTGCCGAATATCCTGTTTAACACATAGTGGGCATTTGGCAGTGGTTCCAGGCTTTCCGCATCCATAACCAATCCCTGCAGAAGGATAAGCTCATCCACTTGTTTTTCCTGGCATGTGAGCAATTGCATGCTTAACAGCAGTATAAGAGTAAGGATGCTTATTCTGACGGTCATAGCTGATTATTATAATTCAACTATAAGATCATGGATGCTTCTTTTGGGTACATGGTGAACATCCTCATTATCTCTCCAGTATTTAATGTCATCATTCCTTAGCTCATCAATAAGGACCTTCTCCTTCGGTTTGCCAAGAGCAATTACCAGGAGGATCTCATATTTCCCGGGTATCTTCAGGTCATCCCTTAGTTTTTTTCTTTTCACGGAAGCTATCATACATCCCCCGTAGCCCTTCTCGGTGGCACCCAGCAAAATGCTTTGTGCTGCTATTCCGTGGTCAACTCCGAATGATTTGCTTATTGAAGTATCACCCAGGATGATAATATAGGCAGAAGGTTGTTCTCCCTGCCGGGGACCATCCCAGTTTTCCAGGTATCCGGCCCACTCAGTGGAAGGGAAAACGATATCGCACTTACCCGGGTCGTTCACCAGCACGAATTTAAGGGCCTGTTTATTTGATCCGGATGCTGACAGCCGTGCCAGCTCAACAAGCTTGACCAGCACCTCCCTGTCAATTCGCTCCTCCTGGTAAAAACGCCTGTAGCTCCTGTTTTTCAGAACAATGTCATATATCTCCATACTAATACCTTGAGGCTATTATATCCCAGTCGATTATTTCCCAGAACGACTTAATATACTCGGGTCTCTTATTCCTGTAATCGATATAATAGGCATGTTCCCATACATCGCAGGTGAGTACCGGCTTAAGCCCGTCGCACAAAGGGTTTTCAGCATTTGCTTTCTGTACTATTGAGAGGCTCCCGTTATTATTTTTAACCAGCCATGCCCATCCTGAACCAAAAAGGCTTGCTGCTGCCGCTCCGAATTCTTCCCTGAATTTATCAAAAGACCCGAAAGAGGCATTTATAGCTTCTGCCAGTTCACCGGCCGGTTCCCTCCGGCCATCAGCAGAAAAGGACTCGAAATAGAAAGTGTGGTTCCATACCTGGGCTGCATTATTGAAAATACCTCCATCAGCATTTTTTATTATGGTGATAAGGTCAGCATCTTCGAACTTTGAGCCCGGTAACATACCATTCAGCTTGTCAACATATCCCTGGTGATGCTTGCCATAGTGATATTCCAGTGTTTCTTCACTAATGTAAGGCTTCAGGGCATCTTTTTCATAGGGTAATTTTGGCAGATGATGATTCATGATTATTGTATTAAAGGTTAGTACTATAAATATAAGGAAATTTCAGCAAACGCTCACTGAAAAAGACAGGAATAAGAATTTTAAATTTCTGTATCTTCGCGGCCTGTAAAGATTTACGATGAACAGGAAGATATTAGATCTTGCGCTACCCAATATTGTAAGCAATATATCAGTCCCTCTCCTGGGCCTGGTTGACATGGCATTAATGGGCAGGATGGAATCAGATGCTTATATAGGGGCCATAGCTATAGGATCACTAATTTTCAATTTCATTTACTGGGGACTGGGTTTTCTCAGGATGGGTACCAGCGGTTTTACCGCTCAATCGTGGGG
The DNA here is from genome assembly GCA_036351095.1 of Bacteroidales bacterium. GTDB lineage: Bacteria > Bacteroidota > Bacteroidia > Bacteroidales > VadinHA17 > UBA9300. Next base: position 3,025 of record JAZBOI010000141.1, read on the forward strand.
TAGCCGTGATCTGAATGAGACCATACTTGTTGTTTCAAGAGCATTGTTCATAGGACTTGCTGCCAGTCTCATGCTTCTTATCCTTCAGCGACCACTGGAATGGCTCAGCTTTACCCTTATCAGAGGTGAAAGTGAAGTGGAAAACCTGGCAAGGGCCTATTTCAGGATAAGGATATGGGCAGCACCGGCTGTCCTCATCCAGTTTGCACTGCTGGGTTTTTTCCTGGGTATGCAGAATGCACGCCTGCCCATGGTGGTCCTGGTATCCACCAACCTTATTAACATAATCTGCAATTACTATTTTGTAATGATAAGGGGAATGGGTTCTGAAGGGGTAGCCCTGGGGACGGTCATTGCCCAGTATTTTGGTATGGTACTGGCTCTGGTCTTCTTCACCCGCTTCTTCAGCCGTTTATTCAGGTACTGGTCGGCAAAAGCCATGCTGCAGGCTTCCCGCCTAAAGAAGTTTCTTAAGCTTAACAGTGATATATTCATCAGGACCATGTGCCTGGTTGTTGTATTTTCTTTTTTCACTGCCCGTTCGGCTGCTGTTGACACACTTGATGAGGGTGAACAAACGATCCTGGCCGTTAATTCCTTACTGATGCAATTTTTTATGATTTTCTCATTCTTCATAGATGGCTTTGCACATGCTTCCGAAGCCCTAACGGGTAAATTTATAGGCGCGGGCAACACATGGGGCCTAAAGCGTTCAATAAAGCTTCTTTTCGTCTGGGGTGCCGGCATCAGCCTTTTCTTCACCATACTCTACCTTGGAGGTGGGGAGGCCATCTTCAGGATACTCACCAATAACAGTGAAGTAATATATAATTCGCAGCCATATTATTTCTGGGTGGTATTGATTCCCATAGTCTCCTTTACCGCCTTTCTATGGGATGGCATCTTTATCGGTGCCACTGCAGGCAAAGCAATGAGAAATTCAATGTTATTCTCAACCCTGCTGGTTTTCTTCCCCGCATATATTATTCTAAGCAGGTTTATGGGCAATCATGGCTTATGGCTGGCATTTATCCTGTTCATGCTTTCACGCACGCTGACAATGAGTGTCCTTGCACCCCGGGCCATATTTACCGGGACAGATCAGTAGCCGGCAAATATATCATCCCTTACAGGGGGTAGAACCCTGAGATCAGCAGCCAGGTCGTACAGCGCCCTGACTGCCTGCCTGCCCCTGTCGCCAAGATTCCTGGTGAAGTCATTCACATAGAGATCTATATGCTTTTTCATCACCTCAGGATCCATTGAAGCAGCATATTTCCTGATGAATGCATAGGATGA
>JAZBOI010000142.1:0-5081 GCA_036351095.1 Bacteroidales bacterium
CTACGCGAGCAGATTTTGTTTTTCGCACGGCTCTCACCGGAGCAAGCTCCGTTCGAACCGTACAAAAAGCAAAAAACCTCCTGGCGGAGGTTGATTGTTTTTGCTTTAACGTGGAGATAAGGGGAGTCGAACCCCTGACCTCGTGACTGCCAGTCACGCGCTCTAGCCAACTGAGCTATATCCCCGTAAAACAGTGCAAAAATATATTAAAATATTTTATATGCAAAGGAAGTTTCAAATGGCCTGAATTTTGTGGCTATTATTTCAGAAAGGATATTATTGACAAAAAGCAGATTATTTCGTATATTAAGGGTAGTATTCTGTTAAAATTTTGAATTTATTCATTTTAATATTTATTTTTAGGCTCTCAAAATCTTAAAATATGGAAATCAAGAAGAACGACAATGTAAATCTGGAAAAGCGTAAAGGGATATTTTTACAGCTTGGGCTGGTCATAGTCCTTGCCTTATGCCTTATTGCTTTTGAATGGTCCACCGGTTCAAGAAAGACGACAGCCTTTGATCAGGTTAGCGAAGAGGTGATAGAGGAGGAAATGATTCCGATCACCGAAATGGAACAACCGGAGCCTGAAGCACCGCCTGAGGTCCCTAAAGTGACCGAGATATTTGAGATCGTCGATGATGATGTTGCCATTGAGAATGAAATATTGTTTGAAGACGATGAAGCCGATATTGATGAAGAGATACAGATGTATGACTTCGATGTAACGGAAGAGGAAGAGGAAGAAGAAGAGGAAATCTTCGTTGTTGTTGAGGATATGCCTACATTCCGCGGTGGCGATGTTAACAAGTTCCGCGAATGGGTGCAGTCGCGTATCAAGTACCCACAGATAGCTGCCGAAAACGGTATACAGGGTAAAGTGTTCATTATGTTCGTTGTAGAGCCCGATGGCTCTGTAAGTAATGTAACAATACTCAGAAGTGTTGATCCTGCCCTCGACAACGAAGCAAAGAGGGTTGTTGAAAGCTCACCAAAATGGGCCCCGGGAAAACAAAGGGGAGCCCCCGTACGTGTGCGTTTTTCAATAACAGTTAACTTCCAGTTGCAGTAATTGAACCGTAACAATATAATATAGCCGCCCGTATAATCAGGCGGCTTTTTTTTTGGGAGAAATTATATTATTCTATCTTTAATGCCAGTAAACCAATAATAATCACGCAAAATGAAAAGGGCAATCTTCTATTCTGTAATTATCCTTGTCTTTCTTGCTTCATGTTCATCACCAAAGAGACAAATGCAATCGGGAAACTATGACGCAGCCATTACGAGGGCTGTGGAAAAAGTCCGGAAAGACAGGAATGATACCAAAAATATTGACATACTTGCTGAGTCTTATGAAATAGCACTGGAACAGGACAATGAGAGGATAAGACTGCTGAAGATGGAGGGTAATCCCCGCAACTGGGATGAGATATACCTGATCTACAGGAAGATGCATGACAGGCAGACTATGGTGCGGACTGTATTGCCACTCAAATCGGGCAACCGGACAATAGATTTCCCATATGTCGATTACATGGAAGAAATGATCTCGGCCAAAAACAATGCCGCGGATTATTATTATGCCAACGGCCGTGAATTGATGAAAAACGGTACAAAGGAAGCATACAGACAGGCTAATGCAGAGTTTATGAGGGCAAAGGAATATGTTGGTAATTACGAAGGTATAGACCAGCTTATCGATGAATCGAGATACCTTGGGATGAGCAGGGTTCTGGTAACGGTGGAAAACCGTTCAAATATGAATTTCCCCCCGGAATTCGAAGCTGACCTGCTGGCCCTTGACCTGCCGAGGCTGGATAACCCGTGGGTTGAATACCATACCAGGCAGCTGGATGACGAAGTGAACTTTGACTATATTGTTTCAGTTATCCTCAAAGCCGTGGCAGTATCACCTGACAATACTTTCCAGAAGGATACTCTCATAAAAAGGGAGGTAGAAGACGGATTTCAATATGTGCTCGATGATAGTGGAAACGTGATGAAAGACAGCCTGGGGAATGATATTAAAATAAAGAAATATAAAACTGTTCAGTGTGCTCTTATCGAATCGGTACAAACAAAAGAATGTATTATAAACGGTGAAGTTGAAATTGTTACCACTAATCCCTCAAAAGTACTAAAGAGCGATCCCCTGGTAGCAGATTCCTATTTTGAGCATGTTTCTGCCAGGGCAATAGGGGACGAGGAAGCCCTGGGCCCGCTCGAGAAAGAGAAAGTAAGAAGTCAGCCTATGCCTTTCCCATCCGATATTGAAATGGTGTTCCGGTGTTCAGAAGCACTAAAAATGGGTATAAGGGCTGCAATGGAGCGAAACCGGAGATTTATTATTTAATTAATGATTTTTTGGCAAACTGATACACTGATCTGCGGGCGATTTGAATTGAATATAGCGAGCGCATTCGGGCCTGGGGAAATACAAATAAAATTAACAATTAATCGATGAGTGGCTTCACCGGGCTCCTAGGCTCGGGGAGTTTCGCCGGGCTTGCAGGCTAGGTTGGCTACGCCGGGCTGAAGGTTCCCCGTAGCAAGCCCCGGGGAGAGTCAATTTGTGAATATGGGTGATATGATTGAAACGGAAGTGAAGCGCGACAGTGCGATCCTGATTGGTGTGATACTGCCGCTGCAGAGTGAAGCAGATACGAAGGAATACCTCGATGAACTGGCATTTTTAACTGAAACAGCCGGTGCCTTGCCGGTGAAGACCTTTGTTCAGAAACTGTCTGCTCCTGATCCCAAAACATTCGTCGGCTCAGGGAAAATAAAGGAAATTGAACTTTTTGTCAGCGATAATGATATTGACCTGGCTATATTCGATGAAGAACTCAGTCCTTCACAGCTCAGAAATATTGAAAAGATTCTGAAGTGCAGGGTGCTCGATAGAACCAATCTTATCCTGGACATATTCGCCAGCAGGGCACGAACGGCCCATGCCCGCGTTCAGGTTGAACTGGCGCAGTATGAGTACCTGCTGCCACGACTGAAACGCATGTGGACACACCTGGAAAGGCAAAAAGGAGGTATTGGACTGCGGGGACCCGGTGAAACGGAAATAGAGACAGACCGTCGTATAATTCGCGATAAGATTGCAAGACTCAAGGACCAGCTGCAGAAAATCGATAAGCAGATGACCGTGCAGCGGAAGAACAGGTCCACAATGGTGCAGGTGGCGCTTGTAGGATACACCAATGTGGGTAAGTCAACAATAATGAACCTGCTGAGTAAATCCGATGTCTTTGCCGAAAACAAACTTTTTGCCACCCTCGACACAACGGTCAGGAAAGTGGTCATAGGCAACCTTCCCTTCCTGTTGTCCGACACTGTTGGTTTTATCAGGAAACTGCCACATACGCTGGTGGAATCATTTAAATCGACACTTGATGAAGTCAGGGAAGCCGATATGCTTTGCCATGTAGTGGATATCTCACACCCGGGTTTTGAAGAGCAGATCAGGATAGTGAATGAGACACTGCGCGAACTGAAGGCTGATAATAAAAATACAATAATGGTTTTCAATAAAATTGATGCCTTCACCTATACCGTGAAAGATGAAGATGATCTGAGTGAGAAAGAGAAATTTAATTTCACACTTGAAGAATTGCAAAAAAGCTGGATGGCAGAAAATAAGGATGCAACAACAATATTCATATCGGCAAAAGAAAGAACCAATATTGAAGCTTTCAGGGACCTGCTTTACAGGGAGGTGAAAAAACTTCATGAAAAGAGGTATCCGTATAACGATTTCCTTTATTGATACATCAGCTTAAATACAGAAACCCGGAAAGCCGGGACACTTGAATCCAGACCTGGGTTGGCTAATTGCGCGTGATTGTAACAAACAGGTCGGAGAGCAAGACATAAAATGAGGCCTGTGATATTGAACCGGCGGCTGTTATCTTTTCACCTTTATATTTTTACAATAAGTGTTCAGCTATCTGGATAGCATTCGTTGCTGCTCCTTTGCGGATATTGTCGGCCACTATCCACATGTTAAGGGCATTATCGCATGAAAGATCTCTCCTGATGCGGCCCACGAATACTTCATCCCTTCCTCTGGCATCCAGTGGCATGGGGTAAATATTTTCATGGGGATTATCCCTCACAACAACACCGGCTGTTTCCTGAAGTATGTATCTTAGCTCTTCCAGCTCAAAATCTCTCCTGAATTCAGCGTTGACAGATTCACTGTGTCCCCCCAGCACCGGCACACGCACAGCAGTAGCGCTAATCTTTATGCTGGCATCATCCAGTATTTTCATTGTCTCATTTACAAGCTTCATCTCCTCCCGGGTGTAGCCATTATCAAGAAAAGCATCGCAATGAGGCAGGCAGTTCATGAATATAGGATGGGGGTAGGCCATTTCCCCCTGTATTCCCTTTATCTCATTGTCCAGTTGTTCAACAGCTTTTTTGCCTGTTCCCGTAACCGACTGGTAAGTTGATATTAGCATGCGCTTTATCCCGTAAGCCCGGTGCAGGGGAGCCATGACCATCAGTAACTGTATGGTGGAGCAATTAGGATTGGCAATTAGCCTGTTACCCTTTTTTATCGATGATGAATTGATCTCAGGGATGACAAGCGGGACATCCTTATCCATTCTCCAGGCTGAGGAATTGTCTATTACGATGCATCCTTTTTCAGCAAAGCGGGGAGCCCATTGACGAGAAACGTCACTGCCCGCGGAAAATAGCGCTATATCAGGATTCATCTCAAGAACATCAGGAATATTCATAATTCTGTAAGTACTCCCCCGGAAATGAATCTCTTTCCCTGCAGACAGAGCCGAGGCTGCGGGTAGCAATTCTCCAAGCGGGAAACTCCTCTCCTCCAGTATGTCAAGCATTGCCCGGCCAACCATCCCGCTCACACCGATCACTGCCACTTTCTTCATATCCTTACTTGTTTTTTTAAAAAATATTTTTGAAATTTATAGGGCTAATGCTGTAAAGATAGTTTTTTAGCCACTATCATCAATTCGCTGCATGAAAAAAGTATTATTGCTGTTTTTGCTTATACCGGGCATGGTATGTGCCCAGGTTGTTTATGAGGATTTTGA
>JAZBOI010000143.1:0-4201 GCA_036351095.1 Bacteroidales bacterium
AGGAATTTAATGCGCATAAGTCTTATTTCTTCCTCCTCGTACTCATCGCCCAGCTCTTCCAGGGCTGCTTTAAGAGAGTCCGATTCAGCTTCTTCCTTGAAATAGGCCGTGATATCATCCTGGTGGTCATCGTCAATCACCTGGTCAATGTAATATGAAAGGTTCAGGTGTGTACCTGAATTTACAATAGACTCGATCTCGGTGATAAGCTCATCCATCTCCAGTCCTTTGGCATCGGCTATATCATCCAGTGAACGCTTATTGTCAATGCTTTTGATAATATAAACTTTCAGGCCGGACTTGTTGACTACTGATTTAACGATCAGGTCCTGTGGCCGAACAATCTCTTTTTCGTCAACATAGCGTCCTATAACTTCCACAAATTCCTTCCCGTATCGCTGTGCCTTGCCCACACCCACACCCGATATATTCTGCAACTCATCTATTGTTACCGGGTATTGTATAGCCATATCTTCCAGAGAGGGGTCCTGGAAAATAACAAAAGGAGGCACATTCTTCTGTTTTGAGATCTTCTTCCTGAGGTCTTTGAGTATGCTGAAAAGCTCGTCATCAACCGCTCCGGCTCCTCCCCTGTAACCTGCTTCCTCATCACTCACCTCTCCGTAATCATGATCCTCGGCAAGCATAAAGGGTTCGGGCTTCTTCATAAAGTCCCTGCCCCTGTCTGTAAGCTTCAGTATGCCATAATTCTCAATCTCCTTTACCAGGAACTTGGCTATAAGACATCTGCGGAGTACCATATTCCAGAATTTCTCATCCTTATCATCCCCGTCGCCGAATATGTCAAGTTTATGGTGCTTATATGACTTAATTGCCGAGTTGCTTACACCTGAGAGTACTTTGGCAATATGGTCGGCTTTGAACTTCTCCTTTACTTCCTGAACTGCTTCCAGGGCTTTTACCACGTACTGCTTTCCCTCAAATTCTTTCTTGGGATGGAGGCAATTATCACACGATTCACAGTTATCAGGTTCATATTCTTCACCAAAGTAATGCAGCAGGAGCTTCCTCCTGCATATAGATGATTCGGCATATGATGCTGTTTCAAGAAGCAGTTGCTTTCCTATCTCCTGTTCATTTATTGGCTTTCCCTGCATGAATTTCTCCAGTTTCTGCAGGTCATCATAGGAGTAGTAAGCTATACATCTTCCTTCACTGCCATCCCTTCCTGCCCTGCCGGTCTCCTGGTAATAGCCTTCAAGGCTCTTGGGTATGTCGTAATGAATTACAAAGCGCACATCAGGCTTGTCGATACCCATACCGAAAGCAATGGTTGCAACTATAACATCAATCTCCTCCATCAGGAACTTATCCTGGTTGGCTGTACGGGTGGCCGAATCCATTCCTGCATGGTAAGGAAGGGCTTTGATACCATTTACCTGGAGCACCTGTGCTATTTCCTCCACCTTCTTCCTGCTGAGGCAGTATATGATACCTGATTTGCCCTGGTTGTTATTAATAAATTTTAAAATCTCCCTGGAGGTATCAGCCTTTGGCCTGACCTCATAATAAAGATTTGGCCTGTTAAAGGATGATTTAAAAACGTTTGCATCAAGTATCCCGAGGTTTTTCTGTATATCATGCTGTACCTTGGGAGTGGCCGTTGCTGTAAGTGCGATAATCGGTGCCCTCCCTATATTATCAATGATAGGTCTTATCTTACGGTATTCAGGCCTGAAATCATGACCCCACTCCGATATGCAATGAGCCTCGTCTATTGCATAAAAGGATATCTCCACCCTGCTGAGGAAATCAATGTTATCCTCCTTGGTGAGTGATTCAGGTGCCACGTACAGGAGCTTGGTCTGTCCCTTCGTCACATCCTGTTTAACCTTATTTATTGCCGCCTTGGTCAGGGAAGAATTCAAAAAATGAGCCATGTTGTCACTCGTTGAAAAATTCCTCATTGCATCAACCTGGTTTTTCATCAAGGCAATAAGGGGGGATATGATTATTGCACATCCATCCTTTATTACCGCAGGCAGCTGGTAACATAGTGATTTGCCACCACCTGTGGGCATGAGGACAAAGCTGTCCCTTCCTGCAAGCACGTTCTGAATTATTTCCTCCTGGTTACCCTTAAATGTGTTAAACCCAAAATATTTCTTCAGATAATCATAAATTATTCTCTTATCTTCCATCCGTCTTTACACTTCTTTCTATCCCAAAAACAATATTTCTCTACAAGTATTATAAAGTTATCAATTTTTTTACTTCATTTTTGAAAAGCGACTAAAAAGCTACGATGATTATTATCATAGTCTCATTTCCTCAATCACTACAATTTACAATAAACACTCTGTTTTTCATCATTTTTTTTCACTTTAAACAAACTTTAACATTATAAAGTGGCAGCAAATGATGATTTACACCTTTATTAATAATTTTTTTAAGGCTTGCTTTGATTAATTTGTTTTATCATCTTTACAGCCTGAAAATTACAGGTCTTAGGTTTTTTGCACATGAAGAAAAGAAGGAAGAAGGCTGGTGACGAGAATGAGATGTCCTTTCTTGAACACCTTGAAGAGCTGAGATGGCATATTGTGCGCTCGGTAGCAGCAATATTTATTGTTGCCATAGTGGCCTTTATCTACAATGACATAATTTTTGACACTATCATCATTGCACCAAAAAACCCCGACTTTCTCACCAACCGCTTATTGTGCCGGCTTGGCCAGCTGGTTAATATCAATGCCCTCTGTATCAATACAAACCCTTTCGAGATTATAAACATAAGGATGGCGGGCCAGTTCACAACACATATAGCTGTTTCGCTTATTGCCGGAGTAATACTTGCCTTTCCATATATCTTCTGGGAATTCTGGAGATTTTTCAGGCCTGCACTTTATTCGAGTGAAAAAAAACACACCCGCGGAGCGGTATTCTTTTCTTCATTGCTTTTTGTAAGCGGTGTACTTTTCGGCTACTATGTGATTGTGCCGCTGTCGGTTCATTTCCTGGGCTCCTATAATGTGAGTGCAGAGGTAACCAACCAGATCAATCTCCGGTCGTATATCGGGACGGTAGCCTCGATAACACTAGCCAGCGGCATTATTTTCCAGTTGCCGATAATGTCCTTCTTCCTTACCAAAATAGGACTTGTGGATCCCCATTTCCTGAAGAAATACAGGAAACACTCAATAATAGTTATACTTGCCCTTTCTGCCATAATTACACCACCTGACATATTCAGCCAGGTGCTGGTTTGTTTCCCCCTGCTTTTCCTTTACGAGGTAGGAATAATTATCTCCCGCAGGGTTATTAAGAAGGACAGGGAAAGGCTGGAAGCCGACTGGAATGAGGAACAAAATAATCCTGAAGGCAAACCATAAAAACTCCCGTGATGAAGTTGCATACAGAAAATCTGGTTAAAAGATACCGAAACAGGGCAGTCGTCGATAAAGTATCCATAGATGTACAGGAGGGGGAGATTGTAGGTCTGCTCGGGCCCAACGGTGCAGGAAAAACCACCTCCTTCTATATGATAGTGGGGCTTATTAAGGCTGATGAGGGAAGGATATACATTGACGAGAAGGATATAACCGATCTGCCTGTTTATAAAAGAGCACGGCTTGGCATTGGCTATCTGGCCCAGGAAGCTTCAGTTTTTCGGAAGCTCAGTGTTGAAGATAACCTGGATGCCGTACTGGAAATGTCAGGCTTCCCGAAAGAGGAGCAGGTGGAGAGAAGAGAATCCCTGCTCAGTGAGTTTGGTCTGCAAAAAATAAGGAAAAGCCTTGGGATACAGCTTTCCGGGGGAGAGAGAAGAAGGACCGAGATAGCAAGAGCACTGGCGCTGAAACCCAATTTCATACTGCTTGACGAACCTTTTGCCGGAGTCGATCCCATCGCCGTTGAAGATATACAGGGAATAGTCTCCCACCTGAAAGACAGAAACATAGGCATCCTTATAACCGATCATAATGTTCACGAAACACTGTCAATAACCGACAGGGCTTACCTGCTTTTCGAGGGTAAGATACTGAAATCAGGTACCTCCGAACAGCTTGCCGAAGATGAACAGGTCAGAAAATTGTACCTGGGCAAGAACTTCGAACTACGACGGTAAAAACATATTGCCAGATTATTTTATTATTACTACTTTTGCGCTGAATTTCACGCGGATGTGGCGTAATTGGTAGCCGCGCTAGACTTAGGATCTAGTGCCTTCGGGCGTGGG
>JAZBOI010000144.1:0-2202 GCA_036351095.1 Bacteroidales bacterium
ATGAAAAGCATCCCAAACACAGCTACAAATGCAAATAGTTTTTTCATGGTTTGTGTCTAATTTTAGTTATTAAAGTACAATAATATTCAGCAAATTTATAAAAATCTTTCTTTTATAAGGCTTAGATACGGATTTTAATATTTTTTAAAGTTTATAAAAAAAATTGAGAGGACTCATTCTTCCATCATTTCCCGTATAAAACAGGCTGATGTCCATCCGACCCCTTTCGTCTCCCGTATTATCACCCTGCCTGCTTTTTATGGCATGCTGATGATAAATGCGGAGAGAGAGGGATTCGAACCCTCGGTACCCTTTAGGGGTACACACGCTTTCCAGGCGTGCCAGTTAAGCCACTCCTGCATCTCTCCTGTTGGAACCCCCGGTATCTCACAGCTTTTCAAAGAATTTCAGGCGGCCAAAATACGAAAAATTATTAAAAAAAAACACCCTGGATACTTATTTCTCCTCTAAGGCTCCTATTTAGAAGAGATTTAATTTTTTCTGCATCAATATAATTACCAAGTAAATACATTAACTTGGCCACGGAAGCCTCCAGGGTCATATCATGAGCGCTTATTACGCCGGCATCCAGCAGATGCCGGCTGGTTTCGTAAAGACCCATATCCACCCCGCCGGAGTAGCATTGCGAGGTGTTCAGGACAAGGCCCCCTCCGGAAATATAATTCCTTATAGCATCAATATACCAACCGGCCGTGGGCCCGTTGCCTGTTCCGAATGATTCAATAATGACAGCCCTGGAAGCAGGCTCGGAGAAAAATTTATGAACCGTCTGCCTGTTTATACCCGGGAAAAGCTTAAGGATTGAGATGCTGCTGTCAAGTTTGGTATTGATCCTTATATTTTTTCTCACAGTGGGTGTGAGTATAAGGCTTTCATTGAATTTTATATTTATGCCTGCCTCTGCCAGGGGAGGGAAATTGGGTGAATCAAAGGCATTGAAATGTTCTGAACTGAACTTGGTGGTCCGGTTGCCCCGTCGAAGGCAGTTCTCAAAATATATGCAAACTTCAGGAACAGCCGCTTTGCCATTTATCTTTGTGGCAGCTATTTCAATGGCACTGATAAGATTTTCCTTTCCATCAGTACGGATCATTCCTATTGGCAGCTGTGAGCCGGTAAAGATCACCGGTTTTTCCAGGTTTTCAAGCATAAAACTCAGGGCAGAAGCTGAATATGCCATTGTATCAGTGCCATGTAATACCACAAAGCCATCATAGCTGTCGTAGTTATCACCTATCATTCCTGCTATTTTCTGCCATGATGCCGGGCTTATATCGGAGGAATCGATAAGTGGATTAAAAGAGATAGTGTCTATCCTGCAGTCAAAACGACTGAGTTCAGGCACCTGCTTTTCTATGTGCTTGAAATTGAAGGGCACAAGTACGCCTGAAGAAGGATCATGAACCATCCCGATGGTACCCCCCGTATATATTATCAAAATTGATGAATTGCCTTTCAAGGTCGCTGCTTTGAAAAATAAATTTTACTCAATGTTTTTTATATGCTTTTTTTCAGCCTCCGGCATGTGTGCTCACGGTTTTTATTTAATCCAAGTTAAACAATTTATTGCAATTGTCCGTGCTTATCTCTGCTATATCCTTCACTGGCATCTTTTTTACCTCAGCAAGTTTATTTGCTATATACCTGATGTATGAACTCTCGTTCCGTTTGCCTCTTTTGGGTACGGGAGCCAGGAAGGGGGAGTCTGTTTCCAGTATTATATTGTTGATATCAATCGATTCCAGGGTCCTGTCGAGATTTGAATTTTTAAATGTCAGTACTCCTCCTATTCCAAGTAAAAACCCCCTTTCTGTAATTTCACGGGCCTGTCCGGCGTTTCCTGTGAAAGCATGAAACACACCACGAAGTCCGGTAACAGCAGCTCTGTCAATTAAGCCCAGGATCTCGGTAAGGCTTTCCCTTGAATGTATAACCAGGGGCAGATTTTCCCTTCCTGCCAGTTTCAACTGTTCGGTGAAGGCTTCCTCCTGCTCCCGTATATAAGTCCTGTCCCAGTAAAGATCAATACCTATTTCACCGATGGCAATAAATTTATGAGCTTTTATATTCTCTTCTACTGCTTCCAGGTGCTCCAGGTAGTCATCCTTAATACTTGTTGGATGTACTCCTATCATTGGCAGGCAGATCCCGGGGTAATCCCTGGCCATCTGCATCATTGGC
>JAZBOI010000145.1:0-3682 GCA_036351095.1 Bacteroidales bacterium
ACCCCATGTTCACGATAAAAATTGCACATGAAATCATAAACGATGTCAGGCTTGGGAAAACTTGTTGCTGAATTGTCCAGGTAGATTAATTTACTCATAAATGATCAAATTTATATTGTTATTGCAGTACCAGTGCATCGGCCACAACCTCAGCAAGGGTTTTTATTTTAACATTCATTTTGTATACCTGGTTAAGCTGCATGAGCTGGTCAACGCAGTTATGGCAGGGGGTGACCACGGTTAGTGCACCGGTATCCTTTATCTGCTTCACCTTCATCTCGCCTGCCTTTAACCTTCGCTCCCCGTATTCACTCATCGCCAGCTGTCCTCCTCCACCACCGCAACAATAATTGTCATAACCATAAGGGTTCATCTCGACAAAATCACTGACAGCCTTTTCCAGTATGTACCTCTGCTCTTCAAATATCCCCCCGCTGCGTACCAGGTTGCATGGGTCATGGAGGGTAACAGGCTCTTTATTAAGGGAAGGATCAAGCTTTATCCTCCCCTCTCTCAGGTAGCGGCTTATAAGTTCAACCGAGGTTATTGTCTCGAAAGAGTAGCTCCCCTGGAGATAATTGGGCCCTTCCCACCTGAACGAGCGTGAGCCGTGTCCGCATTCGGCAAGGACACACATCCCGGCTTTCAATTCATGCATCTCGTCACGCAGTCGCCTCGCTATCTCCCGGGCTTCATCATGATTGCCGGAGTAATAGGCATAATTGGTAACATCGTACATCCTCGTCGACAGGGTCCAGCTCTCGCCTGCTGCATAGAATATCTTAGCCATGGCAGAGATGGAGAGGGGAAAAAATTTGGGCTCCCGAGGATTCAGGGTATAGAGTATGTTTACATTTGATTTATTCAGTGGTATTGCAGCCTCCTTGTCATCCAACTCATCCTGGAGGTCTTCCTCAAGCCATTCAAGCGTATCGAGCAGGTCCTCCTCCGGGATACCCATATTATTACCAGTTTTTATTGCTGCATCAACTGTAGACTGCAGGCTTGCCGGCACCATTCCCATTTCGGCAAGCATCGACCTGCCCACGCTTACGAGGTATGATATATCCACTCCTATGGAGCAGTGCGAGGTACACCTGCCACACATGGTGCAAGAGCCATACAGCAGGTCCACCATCTCTTCGGCTGTTGACTCATCAAGGTCCCTGGCCTTGACCAGCCCTGGCACCAGCCTTCCGGCCAGTGTATTGTAGCGCCGGTATATCGAAGAAACAATATCTACTTTTTTTGCCGGTATATACCTGTCATCATTGCTACTGAGGTAGAAAATGCAGCTTTCAGCACAAAGGCCGCATCTTACGCAGCTGTTAAGGTGTGTCTGCAGCCTGCCGTCCCTCCTGTCCAGGATAGCCAGTGCTTTATCAATATTTCCGTTAATCTTCATCCGGGGCTAATAATTTTTTGATGGGGGCCATGCATTTCTCCAGCCGTAAAAGAATCCCAGCTGGTAACGAGCTGCGAAAAAATATACGAGGTGTCTTAGTTTACCCAGAGGTACATAAATAAGCAGGAGGCTGGCTGTCATAAAATATACTGCTTCCGGGACCAGTCCCGTGAGCTCAAGAATGCTGACATACTGGAAGGCTGTCACCAGTATGTTTGATATGTAATCATCAGCACATGACAGGTTCCTGAGTTTACTGACCGCCATTCTCTTGATCAGTATACCAGTACCTGACAGGGCTCCGGCCAGAAGGATTGCAGAAAAGATATATGTGGCTGCAGTGCCTGCTTCAAAACGCGCCAGCAGGAAAAAGAATAATATTATCGCCAGGAAGGTTCCCGTGTGATATATTAAGCCTGCTGTATATGTTGGCAGGTGCAGGTAGGCAGATTCTTTTTTGCCAGGGCTCATTGCACCGGTAAATGAATACTTAATAGCCCTTGTTGTATTGCCTGTTTTCCGTGAAAAATCGCCGGGCCGGCCCAGGCGCATAAGCCTTGCAAAATGATAAAGGCAGGAAAAAAGGCAGATAAGCAGGGCTGCAATGCTGACAATAATATACCAGTGCATATTGTAAGTTTAATTAAACACAACCATCAGGCTTGGGCAGTCCGGCAACGCGACAGGCACCACGGGCAGGCCCGAGGGGGAATAACTCGTAGAGCTCGCGGAGCTTAACCCCTGCATCCTTGCATAATACCCTTACCATGGGAGCCATTCCCTTTTCTTCATAATGCTTCCTGATAACCCTCACAATGTTCCAGTGCATGTCGTTCATCTCTTCAATCCCGTCAAGCCTGGCTATCTGCCTGGCCACTTCCTCGTCCCAGAGCTCAGGTTGCTGCAGAAAACCATCACCGTCTACTTCAAATATCCTTCCGTCAATTTCCAGTTCAGCCATATTCTTAAAATTAATTGTTATAAATTTTCGTTGTCAAAGCGATCAATAATACCGTCAATAGTCATTTGTGAATCAGGTAAAACAAAATCAGGACAAAAGTTTAATTTTTCCTTTGTCCTGAATCTCATGCAGTCTGCCCACGACCCGCTGTCGCAACAACAATAGATATCAAGGTAATATTTATATTCCTCTTCAGCCAGGTCCATCTCCTTCTTAACCAGGCTGCATTCATTATAGTTGGGACAATTCTGACGCATAATTCTTGAACGATGCAAAATAATATTTTTTTTGAGATGATAAAAGGATGTATAACATAAGTAACACAGGGCATGCTTTTAAAAACATTAATATTGGCAATAAAAATATATTCCTTCTTATATGACAGAAAATAAAATAATTAGATTACCTTTGCAGGCCAATTTACATTTATGAATATATTTAACGAAACAGGTCTTAATGAGGATCTCTTAAGGGCTGTAAACAGACTGGGTTTTGAGAAACCCACACCCATCCAGGAAAAAATAATACCGGAAATTCTTAATTCATCTCGAGACATTATAGGGCTTGCACAGACTGGCACCGGGAAAACGGCTGGCTTTGGCCTTCCGCTCATACAGAATATTAATATTGATGACAGGTCGGTTCAGTCACTGATATTGTGCCCCACACGCGAACTGTGCATGCAGATAACGGAGGATATAAACAATTATGCACAATTCACCCGCGGTTTGTCCGTGCTTGCGGTGTACGGCGGTGCAAATATTGCACCCCAGATACAGGCCCTCAGGAAAGGTGCTCATATTGTTGTGGGAACACCCGGGCGGACACTCGACCTGATCAGGAGAAACATTTTAAAAATTGACCGTATATCATGGCTTATACTTGATGAAGCCGATGAGATGCTGAATATGGGCTTCAAGGAAGATCTTAATGCTATTCTCGAAACCACACCGCAGGAGAAGCAGACCCTGTTATTTTCAGCCACCATGCCCTCAGATGTAAGGCGTATAGCTGAAAACTATATGAAGAAGCCTCTTGAAATAACAGCCGGCAAAAAGAATACAGGCGCTGAGAATGTCGAACATCATTATTACGTGGTAAAAGCATCTGACCGTTATGCTGCACTGAAAAGAATTGCTGATATCAATACCACTATTTACGGCATAGTCTTCTGCAGAACAAGGAATGAGACCAAGGACGTGGCCGACAAACTTATACAGGACGGCTATAATGCCGATGCACTGCATGGTGAACTGTCGCAGGCACAACGCGACCATGTAATGCAGCGCTTCAGGAACAGGAGCCTGCAGCTTTTG
>JAZBOI010000146.1:0-4474 GCA_036351095.1 Bacteroidales bacterium
ATAGACAACAACACCCTGATTGACCATCTCCGGCCGGATCAGCTGGCCCGTGAAAATGAATATTTCATTGGGAAAACCCGGCTGAACGAGGCTTATGGCAGTTGTCACGAACTGCCTGAAAACAGTGCAGCACTGCTTGCGGACTGCGGTATATCCTTTGATGACAACGTGCCCCGTAACAGGCAGGTGTTCTCGGCAAGCAGGTATGACGACAGGCTCCTGCTGGAGAAGCTGGCCCGGGACGGCATGCGCTACAGGTATGGCAATAATAACAGGGTGGCCGAAGAAAGAATAAAGCATGAGCTTGAAATAATAGATAAGCTCGGCTTTTCTGCATACTTCCTTATCACATGGGACATCGTACGCTATTCAATGGCGAGGGGCTTTTACCATGTTGGTCGCGGCAGCGGTGCTAATTCCATCATTGCTTATTGCCTGAAAATAACCAATGTTGACCCTATTGATCTCAACCTTTACTTTGAACGATTTATCAATCCTGCCCGAAGTACACCGCCCGATTTTGACATTGATTATTCATGGAAGGAAAGGGATGAGGTGCTGGACTATATTTTCAAACGTTACGGCTACAGTCATACATCACTTCTCGGGACCATGAGTACCTTCAGGGGCAAATCAATTATCAGGGAATTAGGCAAGGTATATGGTTTACCTAAAGAAGAAATTGACAGCCTGGTGGAGAATCCTGCCGACAGGTCGGGTCATAACAGTCTGACCGACAGGATATTCTCCGTTGGCAGCAGGATAGCCGATTTTCCCAATATGCGAAGTATACATGCCGGTGGTGTGCTTATTTCCGAAAAGCCCATCACCTGTTACACTGCCCTTGATATGCCTCCAAAGGGTTTTCCCACCACGCAATGGGACATGTATGTAGCCGGGGAACTGGGATTTGAGAAGATAGATATACTGAGCCAGAGGGGCATAGGTCACATCAAGGAAAGTGCTGATATCATACGTGAGAACAGGGGCATTGATGTGGATGTGCATGCCATACAAAAGTTTAAGAATGATTCCAGGGTGAAGAAGTACCTTTCAAAAGGCGAAACAAAGGGATGTTTTTATATAGAAAGCCCGGGCATGCGTGGTCTGCTTCAGAAGCTAAGGTGCAGCGACTACCCCACCCTGGTGGCTGCCAGCTCGGTTATCAGACCCGGCGTTGCCCGTTCGGGTATGATGAAGCAGTATATCCAAAGGTTTCATAATCCCGAAAGCTTCAGCTACCTCCACCCGGTGATGGAAGAGCAGCTAAGTGAAACCTATGGCATCATGGTATACCAGGAGGATGTGCTTAAGATATGTCATCATTTTGCCGGTCTTGACCTGCCGGATGCCGATACCCTCAGGAGGGCAATGAGCGGTAAGTGCAGGTCAAAAGAAGAGATCCGCAAAATTACGGCCAGGTTTTTCGCAAACTGCAGGAAGAAAGGTTATCCTGAAGATATTACAAAAGAAGTATGGCGCCAGATAGAGTCCTTTGCTGGCTATTCCTTTTCCAAGGCACATTCAGCCTCATATGCAGTGGAGAGTATGCAGAGCCTCTACCTGAAAGCCCATTTCCCGCTGGAATTTATTGTGGCCGTGATAAATAATTTCGGCGGCTTCTACCGCACCTGGGTATATGCACATGAGGCAAAAAGGTACGGGGCCGGTCTGCATCCTCCCTGCGTGAATAAGAGCAGGTACATGACAGGGATTAATGGTAAGGATATTTACCTGGGATTCATCCATATACAGAACCTTGACAGCTCAGTGGCCACCCTTATAGAAAAGGTCCGCGAAGAGGGCGGCGACTTCCGGGATCTTGCTGATTTTATCAGTCGTGTCCGGCCGGGACTGGAGCAGTCAATATTGCTTATCCGGGTGGGCGCTTTCAGGTTCACGGGTAAAAGCAAAGCCGAACTGCTGTGGCTGGTACACCTCCTGGTTAACAGGAAGAAGGCAGAAAAATCACACAGTCTCTTTGAAAGTCCCCACAAGGAATACAGGCTCCCCAGGCTTGAAGGCCAGAAAATAGAGGATGCATATGATGAGATAGAGCTATTGGGATTCCCCGTTAGCATGAGCTGGTTCGATCTTTTAAAAACATCGTTCAGGGGGGATATAGTGGCTGCCTACATGGGCGGCATGAAAGGCCGTAAAGTGAGGATGGTGGGTCACCTTGTTACTGTCAAGTATATTAAGACCGTCAATAAGCAGTGGATGAATTTCGGCTGTTTTATTGATCATGAGGGACAATTTTTCGACACTGTACATTTTTCAGGGTCGCTGGAAAAGTTTCCTTTCAGGGGTAGTGGGACCTACCTGCTTATGGGAAAGATAGTTGAAGATTTCGGCTTTTTCCAGATGGAGGTTGAAAAGATGGCAAGGTTGCCGGTAACACCCGACCCGAGATATTGATTTACGGACTGGAGTTTACTAATAGTACGGGCTGTAGCGGTAGGGTGAATAATAGGACGGGTACATATAGCCGGGATGGAAACCTTTTGTGGTGCTTATGCTGGCCCCTATCCTGAAGTTCGGAAATGGCATGTATTCCATTCCCATGGTAACTGACTCAAAACCATCGTTACCGAAAAGGCCTTCATTCATAAGTGACCTGGAGTAGCTTCCGTAAAAGGTCGTCTTTTCATTAAGAAGGTAAATACCGCTAACATTCATTATGAAATCTGAAGCTCTGTTCATCTCCTCACCCTCGCCGGGGAAAAAGCTATTGATATAGGTGCCTTCAATATTCACGGCAAATTTTGAATTGACAGGAAGTAATGCTGAAGGTGACACCCAAGAATTAAATGAATTATAACCATTTAAACTATTGAACGCCACTCCTGTTCTGATCTGGTATTTTGCCCATGATTGCATAGCGGAATCATCATTTTTATCGGCATAGTATTTTTCCGGACCCGGTGCGGGCATGTAAAAAATTCCCGGATTAATGAAAGGGTTTTGCCCGGACATATTTAATCCGATAAGAAGAGTAAGCGATATCAGTACTATTTTCCGCATGCTGTAAATTTAATGTATTCCGGGGATATTTCAAAATTCCGGATCAATCGTATCTTGATGCTTTCAACACTCCCTCGATCGATACAATTTTTTTTATTAATCCATTAAGGACATTGATATTAGGCACAAACAAATAAACTATACCTTCAAACATCCCATCATGGTTTTCATATTTAAAGTTCCTGAGGTTCACCTTGTATAAGCCAAGGACTTCATATATTTTGGTTATCATTGCATGGTCGTCTATACCTACAATTCTTATGCCCGTCTGGAAGGCAGGGCTATCTTCCACTTTAGACCATCTTGCCATCAGCACCCTGTAGGGGTAGTTACCCATCATGTTAGACGCATTGGGGCAGTTGATCCGGTGTATTTTTACTCCTTCGCCAATGGTGACAAAGCCGAAAATCTTATCTCCCGGAACGGGGTTACAGCATTTAGCAAGTTTATAATCAAGTCCTTCAACCTTATTTTCTATTACCAGGTAATCCCTGAATGCAGTGGCGCTCGTTGTTGCTGCTTCCTCATCCTCCTGCACTATATGCCTGGCGGCTTCATTACTCTTTGCTCCCGGCTGCGAGGCCAGGGCTTCATTTTTGAGATGATCCTTTATATCCTGCAGGTCGATCTTTTCAGCTTGTATGCCGTAGTATAATTCGCTTGCATTAGGCAGTTTAAAATGGTCGAGCAAGGATTTCACGAGGGCGTCGTCATAATTTATCTTCCAGTTTTTGAGTCGCCTCACCAGTATTTCTTTGCCTTCGGCGGCCGCTTTGACTTTTTCGGCATTCAGGGCGCTTTTAATGCGGTTTTTTGCCTTACCTGTGACAACGAAGGAGAGCCAGTCTCTCTTGGGCTTCTGGTTTTTGGCAGTTAAAACAGCCACCTGGTCGCCATTTTCGAGTACGTGTTTGATTCCCACATTCCTGCCATTTACCTTTGCCCCCACGCAGCTTTCTCCCACCTGGGTATGTATTTCGAAGGCAAAGTCCAGGACTGTGGCACCTGCAGCCAGTCTTTTCAAATCGCCCCTCGGGGTAAAAACGAACACTTCATCCGAATAGAGGTCTGCCCTGACCTGTTCGAAGATATCCTTATCCTCTTTTCCGGGTGATTCAAGGATTTCCCTCATCTTCAGCAGCCATTCATCAATCACCCTGTCGCCTTCAGAGCCTTTATAGCGATAATGTGCGGCCAGTCCTTTTTCAGCGATATTATCCATCCTGGTGCTTCGTATCTGCACTTCAACCCATTTGTTACGTGGACCGATAACTGTTGTATGAAGGGATTCATAGCCATTGGATTTGGGTACCGATATCCAGTCTCTCAGCCTGCTGGGATTGGGCTGGTAGAGATCTGTAACCAGGGAATACACTTTCCAGCATTCGGCTTTTTCCTTCACCCTTTCCGTGTCCAGGATTATCCTGATGGCAAAAACATCATATACTTC
>JAZBOI010000147.1:0-3161 GCA_036351095.1 Bacteroidales bacterium
ACAACAAATAGTGCGGGATATTCGAGAAATCCACTCACCCCGGGATTTGCCAGTTGGCTCCTGTAATAAAACAACTCCCCATAATCAAATGGCTGATTGCGACTGTTAGTTGGTTTAGGGTCAGGCACGCCACTACCACTCTCATCAAAATAATTAACAAATGTTCCCGTATATACCCTTCTTGGCATTTTAACATTACAGATCAATTGTTTGAGATCAAGGTTTACAATAAAATCCTCGGGTGATGCAGTGGATACATTTCCAATATTTTCCAGTGTCTCTGCAAGTTTAAAATCCTTAGCACTAAGGTATTCCCTTTTATGTGTAACAGTAACTTCGGGTATAATTATAAGGTCGGCAAAAATGCTCGAATCAATTTCAGCTAAAGCCGTGTCAGGTGTCAAGGAAAATAATTTCTTATCATAACTATTTGTGGATAGGACCTTTTCTGTGAACAACTTATTTTCGCTCTTCTTAAAAGTTATATTCCATCTCTGCCTGTCTTTTTTATTCTGAAAATCCCATACCAGTTCCCTGCTGTAAGATAACCTGTCGGGCTTATATGTAAAGCTTCCATCCCTGTCGGTGTAAACCGATTCAAAATAGTACCTTGAAGGATCAAGGACAAATAGCTCCCTTCCCCCTGCTTTTCTACTTCTCCTGCCAAGAGGATCTAACCTGCCTGATATTATATCATAATTACTGCCCTCTCTTTCTGTTATGGTGACATTTCTGTTCATTATCTCATCCATTGAGAACCTTCGCCATCCGTAGGTTAATAATAACAAATCCATATTGGCTCTAAAGTTCTCATTATCCATATCCAATTGATCGAGTACATAAAGGGGAATATTAACAGGGATGGTTTTCTTGAGTGCTGACTCCAGCCAGAAACTGTGTTGTATGTCTTTAAGCAATAGCTTGTCTGATATGCAATTTATACTATCTATTACTGATAATGACAGGTTTGCACTTACAGGTTTGTCATTTTGGTCGGTGACCCTTATTTTTATATTCATCCTTCCCCTTGCAGGATAAGCACCGTATTCAGGTGAAGCCGTAATTTTTAATCTCCTTCCGGAATCAAGAAATACCAGTCTTTCAGCCACCGGTATCTTAGCCCTGAACACTACCATGCGGGCTATTCCACTGGAAGTTTCATTAAACTCCAGGTTTACTTCGGTTGATCCGGTAAAGACTGTCTCTGCCGAACCGATAAGCTGTTTTCCCTTTATTAATAGAAATTGAAGGTTTTCTTCCTCCCTGCCTGCAGAACTGATACCGATAGTTAATTTATCCTGATAATTACCAGTTATTCCTAGCGCAATACCACGTGTCACTGATTTCGGAAGATCATAAGAATATCCTCTGTGATTAAGAGGTTCCAGAATTTCGGCATTGTAATTGGTATTTGCTTCAGGAATAAACGTGAGTTTCGCCAGTCCCAGTATATTCGTCTCAACAGTATCAATAGTATTATTTGAATCATCGAATATAGCAAGCTTCAGTTTCTGTGGTTTGCCTGATTTCGAAACAGCACACACGCCCAGGTTATTTCTTAAATCCGCCACCAGCTGACCTCCTTCAGGAAAAAACTGCACATCTATTTCTTCATTTGTTACTCTGGCTGCTTCCTGTTTATCAGTGTCTTTATTCAGTTCTGCTGCAAAACTGATCCTGTCTTCAATTTCTATGCTCTGAACGTAGCAATCATCCGGGTTGAAGTTCTGGAGATAAGACGGATATGCAACAAGCCTGTATAATCCCTGGTTCATATTCTGAGGCAGTTCCATGCTCCCTGCACCAAAACCCCCGTACAGGGCATACCTGACTTTTTCAATAATACTATTTGCAGAATCGACAAGCAATACAAAGAAAGTCTTGCTCAGCTCCGAAGGATAACCTGTAGCCAGTTCTTTCACATAGGCTTTGAAAAAGATCTCTTCACCCGATATGTACCTGTTGCGGTCGGTATGCAGGAATAACTTCTCAACAGGATTTTCATACCAGTAATTATTAAGCCTTGTCAATAATTCATCCTTTAACAGGGCCCCGGCAACAGTGGTGTTACCCATCATTTCAAGGCCTGTATATGCTTTTATTATATTCTGGTCCTTCCAGAAATCTTTGTCATACCTGTCCCTGTAATCCGGTACCATGTCCATATAATCAGCCACTTCGTTACCAGGTATACGCTGAACATTTTTATCTGTTCTGTCTACAGTTACAATCTGGTTATACACCCTGTAAGCCCTGGTTAATCCTGTTTCCATCTTAGTCAGGTTGAAACAAATCTGACCATCGGTATAATACAGATAGTACCTGTCATCAGTTTTCCTGTACTCCGCGGTAAATCTTACGTCTGTCATTTCAGCTCTTGTTCCGTCCGGTATTCTTGTCAGGTATCTTTCCATGCTATATCTGAGCTGGTCGTCCTGCAACCAGTATTCAGCTTTCACAATGGCATAATCAGCTTCCCTGATATATATCTCACCGGAATACAGATTACGGGTGTGCTCATAATTACGTTTGTACCTGCGCCACAGGTCAGCGTTCTCCCTGTTTATTTCACCCCTGTCAGGTGTAAAGGATATAACCAGTATAGCTTCATCACCTCTTCCAAGCACTCTGACAAGATCAAAATCATAGTAATGCAGATCTTCACTTCTAAGGAAGCTTATCCTGTTTTTAATAATGTCATCATTAATACGGTAGAATGCCCCTCCTTCAAAATTAAAGCCGGAGCCTGCAGTTGCACCGCTTACCTTAACCACCTTCACCTGGTCCTCATTCCTTGCCATATTAAATGATGATTTGTAAACTTCAAGGAGAGCTTCAGTTACAGCAGTTTCTAATTTATCTTCATAGGTAATCTCCCGGTAAAAACATTCAAGTTTATTTGGTTTGATCACGTAATTTTCAGAGATAGCCCAGATTGCCTTATTGACTATGTCCCATGCATTTAACCTCTTCGATTTGACCAGTACCTCACCTAACACAACATCGAGAGGTTCTAGGTAAATTCTCATATCGGTCGCTATGCTTCCAGTAACTGAAAAGTATACTGGCTTATAGCCTATATATGATATTTTGATTGGTTTACCTGAATGCTCTGGCGGAATGTTAAGATCAAATTCACCTTCGCTGTTAGATGCCACGCC
>JAZBOI010000148.1:0-6372 GCA_036351095.1 Bacteroidales bacterium
AAAGAATTAATTTTGCACGCGCTAAGGGGTTCAGTAGCTCAGTTGGATAGAGCAACGGCCTTCTAAGCCGTAGGTCGCAGGTTCGAATCCTGCCTGAATCACAAAGAAAAAGCCCTGAGCACCGGCAGGTGGTCAGGGCTTTGTATTTCAAGTCCGTCAAAAGCTTGCTTTTGTAAGGGCTTGGGATACAAAGACCAGGCAATGCTATAGCATTGCAGGGCTTTTTCTTTGTAAGACTCCCCCACTAAAGCGATCAATTCGAGCGTTAGCGAGAATTAATCCTTCTATCGTCAAAAGCTTACTTTCTTGAGTGAAAGAAATAATTAAGGACATTATGAGCGGAGCGAATAATGGGCTTTTTCTTTGTAAGACTCCCCCCTACGGATAAGGCCGAACATAGTGAGGCCTAATCCTGTAAGCCGTCAAAATAAATTTACCTCACTCTCCGAAATAAAATTTGACATAAGAAAAACTTTGGATTAAATTGCTGTAAAATCCAATAATTAACTCAAGCAGAAAGTACTATGAAAAAATTAGTTACTGTTTTAATCGCACTTATGATCTCATGTGTCCTGTCAGTGTCACATGCACAGTCAAAATTTGGCTTTGGCCTGAAGGGAGGTGTCAATCTTGCCAGCCAATCCACTACCGGGGAAGGCCTGAATGTGAATGTTGAAAGTATCCTGAGGTTTCACGGTGGTGCGTACGTGCACTACTTCCTACTTGATAAAATTGCCATTCAGCCTGAACTTATTATATCAGGTAAAGGTTCAAAATGGGACGATCCCTATACCAACACAGAGGACCTGTTAACCTATATTGACATGCCGGTACTTATAAGATTCCAGCCTCTCAAGCTGCTGAATATTCATGCAGGTCCCCAGTTTGCTTATCTATTAAGTGCCTTCCAGGAGGACATATCGGGTGATGAAAAAATTGATATCAAAGACTGGTATAATAAAGCTGAAATAGGTATAGCATTCGGGGCTGAAGCAAACCTGCCTTTCAATATAAATCTTACCTTAAGATATATTATCGGCCTGTCGGAAGCCTCGAACGAGGTGGAGTATATTGATCCTTGGAAAAATAGTTTCATCCAGGTTTCTGTTGGATACCGGTTCATGGGAAGGTAAAAACTTACCGGACCTGTAACATTCTATGCCTTAGACCGGGCAGGTTCAATCCTGAGCCTGACCCATAGCCTTATTAACAAAATTTTGTTAGATTTGAGATATTATCATTAAGCTTAAGCAGGAGGATAAATACAATGGCAGAAAAAAATTCAATCAAAAGAAGAAGATTTTTACAATTATCATCAACAGCCTTGCTTGCAGGGGCTACAGGGAAACTTATGGGCAAACCGGCGGAGATGGAACAACAATCACAGGTTGAGGATGCTGCTCAAAAAGTAGGTGAGCTGCCCCGCCGCAAGCTGGGTTACAGCCAGAGGGATATATCGCTTATAATAGGGTCGGGAGACCTTGAAGCATTTTCTACAGAAGCAGGCATACTGTGTGGTATGAATTACTGGCATAAAGCTAACAACTGGATGCGCACAGGCACACCCGAAAGCATACTTAAGAACAGGGAGGCCCATATCTGCCAGGTTACCGTAGACCGGGTCGGGGGTAATCATTTCGAGGGACATCTTGATGAGGAAGAACATTACAGCTATGTTAAGCAGGCTGTTAAAGAGACGGGCCTGGGTTATTTTGATGATATGCAGCTTCATTACGGCTATCACAATGTGGATGAGCTAAAAAATGACAGGAGCTTTATACGGGCATTTGACCGCCTGAAAAAAGAAGGACTGGTGAAGCACCTGTGCCTGTCCCAGCACAGCTATGACGGCAGTCCCAGGGTACAAAACGGCCAGAGTGCCTCGGAAATCCTGACAGCTGTTGTAGAAGACGGCTATTATGAGCATGCACAGTTTATGTATTCATACGGTGGTGATAATGAAATGGATGAATTTATTGAATTTGCCCGCAGAAGGAATTTCGGCACCATTGCAATGAAAACAGCAAGGGGAATAGGCCGGATGAAGGAGGATCAGCTTTTTATGAGCACTCTCCCCGATGGAGTGTCTCCTCATAATGCCCTTACCCGCTGGCTGACAACAGCTACAAAAATCGATGCCGCTGTAATACGAGTAAAGAACCTGGGAGAATTTGTTGAAACATATTCAGGGGCCGGGAAAGATTTACGCATAAAGGATGCAGAAGCTATAGAATTGATGACAGCACAGGCAAACAAAACAACATGCCGCTTATGCGGAAAATGCCAGTCGCATTGTCCCCAGCACATACCTGTTACGGATATTCTGCGTTTTGAAAGATATGCCATGGACGATCATGACTGGGAAAAAGCGAGCAGCCTGTATGCAGGACTGCCCGTAAGAGCTGATGTATGTAAAAATTGTGGCAGCTGTATGGAGGCTTGTCCCATACATTTGCAGGTACCGGAAAAACTTGCAAAAGCACACTTTTTGCTCACCTGATGTAACATTTTTTAAAACAACACGTTAAGAGAACTATAATAACCAGATAATTTATCAATGGAATTGTTTCTCGTAATGAATCAAAAATTAAACATCAATGAAAAAATTTAACAGGATTTCTGCACTTTTAGTCCTTGCTGCTCTCTTTGCTACAAGCGGCTGTAACCTGTTCAAAGCCAGCTATGATGATCTCTTAACCGATCACATATGGAACTTTGACAAGATAACTACCAATTCAACAGATGAAACTGTTCAGGGTATAGTGGCACTTACCGGGGCATTTATGACCGGGGCAACCCTGCAGTTCTATACCAACGGCACATATACTATTACCATTATGGGTGAATCAGAAAACGGAACATGGAATCTGATCGATGATGATGAAGTGCTGCTGATGGATAGTGACGAGATGATAATTATTGAACTGTCAAAGGACGAACTTATCCTGGAGGGGGAAGAAGTGGATAACGAATATGGGACCTATTCAGTTACCATGTACTTTGAGAAGTAATTTAATCGCAAGGCTTTATTATTTCGGCGGTTCGGTGTCCGTAAGGTAACGAGCCGCCTTCATCTTCTTTCAGTTTTTTCCAGGCCCTGGCAATGATGATCTCATCCACATCATCCTTATTACATTCCACCTGCACAACATATTCCTCACCGGCATAGGTGGCTATAAACAGTTTAACAGTTGCTTTGCCCATAGTTTTATCTTATTTCATTTAGCCGTCAGGCAATCATTACCTTTTCACAGGTCGCCCGCAGCCTGGTTCAACTTTTATAAATAATTGCCTGAATCCTGACCAATATCCTGTTATCCGTTCAATAAAGCTTACCAAATATACATTAAATGCAGATTATAATCAAGTAGTCGGAAAATATAAGCTTGCATTCAGGAGGGTCATCACAACCAAAATAAACGAGCAGCACATCCTTGTTGTACTGCTCGTTTTTCTGGTTCAGGTTTCAGGTTTATATCGGCGTGCTCATCCACTGGATCAGCCGGGAAATGTTTCATGTTTAATCATCCTCATGCAGGCCGCATTCCTTGCCGGTATTTGTCTCCCACCACCACCTTCCGGCACGAAAATCCTCTCCGGGTTTGATGGCCCTTGTGCATGGCTCACAGCCTATGCTTACATAGCCTCTGTCATGCAGGATATTATATGGAACATTATTCTGCTTAATGTACTCTTCAATATCTTTTAAATCCCAGTCCAGTAGAGGATTATACTTATAAATACCCCTCGTTTCATCTATCTCAATAAGCTTGAGCTTATCTCGTCCTGCTGACTGCTCAGACCGTATCCCCGTAACCCAGCATTTCATACCTCTGAGGGCACGGTTCAGGGGCTCAACTTTGCGTATATGACAGCATTCCTTCCTGTTATCAACGGATTCATAAAAACTGTATGGCCCTTTTTGAGATACCATCTTTTCCACTGATGCCGTGTCAGGGAAATAGGTTAGGATTTTTTTGTCATATTTCTGAATAGTCTTGCTGAACACCTTATATGTTTCCTTGAATAGCCTGCCTGTATCCAGTGTAACAAGTTCAATATTTATATTATTACTGAAGATCATATCTGTTATAACCTGGTCCTCGATCCCAAAGCTGGTAGTAAAAACAAGCTGGTTCTCATAGAGGCCGGCCAGCAGTCTCAAACCTTCAACCGGATCTTTTCCACTGACCATTTTCAGTAACTCGTCTGCTCTTTTCTTCATCATGACTTACGTAATATTATCCTCCTTATTGATTTAGTTGATTTACGCGTTCCCCGGCGTATAATAACCAGCATCCTTCCCCACCTTACGCGTTCCCACAATCTTTCATGGAAGAAATATAGCAACATTTTAATAAATGCTTCGGCGACTGCTATCCCTGTAGCTTTCTGTGCCGCAAAAGGATCTGTATAAAAGAAAAGGTAGGCCAGACCGAATGTTGTAGCAGAAGCAACTATCCGCCAGGTAATAGCTTTCACTATACTCTTTATGGGACGGTCACGTGTGACCCTCTGCTTTTTTATTATAGGCGGGGCAGGAATGCTTTTTGCATGCACTTTCCTGCTTTTTTCAGAATCAGCTATTTGTTTACCCCTACCCGTTTTACCCTCTTTTTCTACCGTATTTGTAACCACTTCCATAATGGAATTGATTTATAAAAATCTAAACACAAAAGAAAAAAAAACGTAAACATATGACAATACGTTAAAAATAGTATTTAAATAACTATAAATACTTATGGACCTGAAGGTAAAAAGCAAAGAAAAAGATAAATATTTTTTATTCGGTAAGAGGCATCTTTGAAGTAAACCGTAGTATTAAATACCCGGTAAGACCGGAAATCAGCGATCCGGCCATAATGCCTATTTTAGCGGAATTTATCACTTCAGGGTTCCCGGCAAAAGCAAGGTTTGCAATAAAAATAGACATTGTAAAGCCAACACCTGCGAGGAAGGCAATGCCTGTGAGCTGTAAATGGCTTACACCTAAAGGCATAAGCGTAAGTCGCATTTTTCGTCCCAGCCAGGTGAAGAACAATATGCCTATTGATTTTCCTGCAAATAGGCTTATCATAATCACCAGTATAATGGAATAATCAAGGTCCAGACCCGTGCCGAGGTTTACGCCTGCATTGGCAAAGGCAAAGATTGGAATAACAAAATACGCAACCCTGTCATGCAGATTATGCTCAAGGTGCTGCAGGGGCGACTGCACCCTGCATGTCCAGTCTTCAAGGTCATCGATATATTCAACCTGTTCTTTTGTTAGCACCGGACTTTTTCCAGTGCTTGCCTCCTTGAAATCATCAACTATATTACACAGATTCACAGCATATGTATTGACATCCACCCTTTTCCTGATGGGAATGGTAAAAGCCAGCAATACACCTGCCACAGTAGGATGCAAACCTGCCTTTAGAAATAAGAACCATACGACCACACCGGCTGCAAAAAACATGTGCCTTGAATACACACCCCTGGCTGACAGTAAAATAAGGACAACAACAATGGCAATGGCAATTATGAGAAGCATCCATTTGATTCCTGTACTGTAAAACAGGGCAATGAGAACTACAGCACCTATATCATCAACAATGGCAAATGCAGCCAGGAAAACCTTAAGGCTTATGTGCACCCTGTTCCCAAGCAGCTGCAGAATCGCAAGTGAAAATGCTATATCAGTTGCTGCAGGAATACCCCAGCCCTGTGAAGATGCGGGATCCCGGTTAAGTATGATATAAAAAGTTATTGGTATGATCATTCCTCCAAGTGCCGCAAAGATCGGGAATGAGGCTTTCCTGAAGTTATTCAGGTCTCCTATGATCGCTTCCCTTTTGATCTCAAGTCCGATCAGAAAGAAGAAAACTGCCATTAGCCCATCATTTATCCAGTGGAGGAGTGAATTGGACAGCTCGAAACTACCTACCTTAATTCCAATTTCGTATTCCCATACTGCTTCGTAAAGGTCACCTAAGGGAGAATTAGCAAGGATAAGAGCTATAACTGTTGCCCCAAACAGCAGATAACCACTGAAGCTCTCAATCCTGACGAATTTCTGGAATGGAGTTATTATAAGCTTATTTAGCATTGTCTCATTATTTATCATTGTCTCGCGTTTAAATGCTGAAATATTTATAAAGGAGGCTGTGCGGCAGCATAATTAATCAACTTAATTTT
This sequence comes from Bacteroidales bacterium, assembly GCA_036351095.1. GTDB lineage: Bacteria > Bacteroidota > Bacteroidia > Bacteroidales > VadinHA17 > UBA9300. The sequence continues at coordinate 6,181 of JAZBOI010000148.1, forward strand.
AATTGACTGCAATCCTGTAAATATTAATACTGTATGGATCAACTTTCAGGGTTTTCCTGTTTGATAATCTTATCGGTCCTTTTATAATGACTTTTTCGGTTTTTCCAGGTTCATTATAGGCCATATCATCTGGTGCACTGATCGACCAGTGTTCGGCCACGAAACCGGCTTCGGCATTATCAACCACGACAT
>JAZBOI010000149.1:0-7032 GCA_036351095.1 Bacteroidales bacterium
AAATCGACCCGGGTCTGCCAAAGACAAAGGTTCTGGATGTGCAGAAACAATCGGGTAAATTGCTTCTCACCGATGCCGAGATAGTTATCTCCGGTGGCAGGGGAATGAAGTCGCCCGATAACTGGGCTCCCCTGGTAGAGCTGGCTGACCTCCTTGGAGGGGCGACAGCCTGTTCCAGGCCCGTGTCGGACGAGGGATGGAGACCCCACGAAGAGCATACAGGACAGACGGGTAAAATTATTGCTCCGAACCTGTATATTGCTGTGGGTATATCAGGAGCAACCCAGCATATAGCAGGTGTGAGTGCCTCCAAATGTATTGTAGCGATAAATAATGATAAGGATGCACCTGTTTTTGAGGTGGCTAAATACGGCATAGTGGGTGATGCAATGAAAGTGTTACCCGGCCTCATAGGGGCTGTCAGAAAAGTAAAGTCAGCCTAGCCGGTGAAGCAATTAGCATAATATGCAAAAACAAATAATTTTTACTGTCGTACTGCTCGCTACCCTGGGTGTTTTCTCTTATACAGCACTGCGGCTGCTGCGTTTCTTTCAACTCACAAAAGCAGCTTTCCCGGTAAAAAATACGGGCAGGCGTCTGGCACTGACAATGAAGGTTGCTTTCGGCCAGTCAAAAATGTTCAGGATGCCGGTCATCGGTTTATTACATGCTCTTGTATTCTGGGGATTCTGTGTCATACTCATAGGGAGCATTGAAATGATAATTGACGGGCTGGCCGGCACAGACAGGGTATTAAGATTCCTTGGTGTGGTGTATGATGTAATTATTGCTTCGGGTGATATCTTTGCCCTCCTTGTGACACTATCAATTACTGTATTCCTTGCCCGAAGGTTGTTTTTCCATATCGGTAGATTTGAAGGAAGGGAAATGAAGAGGGCCTCACATATAGATGCGAATATTGCACTTACTCTCATTCTCCTGCTTATGCTTACACTGCTGGGCATGAACAGTGCATACTTTGCCTATAGTGCCGGAAACGGGAATGAAATTGCAGGGGTCTTTCCTGTAAGCTCACTGCTGGCACAACTTTACGGAGCTGCTGACCGGGCCGCAATATATAAGTGGCATGAAATATTCTGGTGGTCTCATATAGTGCTGATATTCATCTTTGCCAATATCCTGCCTTACAGCAAACACTTTCATGTCTTTATGTCTATTCCCAATGTATACCTCTCGAGGCTTAGTCCCCTGGGTAAACTTGTCAATATGGATAATGTCACCAGGGAAGTTAAGCTGATGCTTGATCCGGAGACTGCCTTCAGTGCAGCACCTGAGAATGAACAGGCAGAAAGGTTCGGCCTGAAGGATATTGAAGATGTAACATGGAAAAACTACCTTGATTCACTTTCCTGCACACAGTGTGGACGATGTACAGCGGCATGCCCGGCCAGTATAACGGGTAAGATGCTGTCGCCACGTAAAATAATAATGGATGTCCGAAGCAGGATGAATGAAAAAGGACCGGGGATGCTTGGCAAAGGCAGGGACTATGATGATAAGAAAAGTCTGCTCAGGGACTATATAACAGAGGAAGAACTATGGGCATGTACAACATGCAATGCATGTGCTGAAGAATGTCCTGTTAATATTAACCATCCTGAAATAATAATTGAAATGAGAAGATACCTGGTTATGGAAGAAGGCCAGGCACCGGGCGAAATAAAGGCAGTGTTCAATAATATTGAGAATAATGGTGCCCCCTGGCAGTATTCATCCGAAGATCGTATGAGGTGGGCAGAAAATATTGAATTGGCAGGCAACAAATAAATTTTTTCATGGAAACAAGAAAGGTGAATGTGCCTCTTATGTCAGACCTCTTCAGCAGGGGTGAAAAAGCAGAATATCTCTTCTGGGTCGGTTGTGCAGGAGCTTTTGATGACCGGTACAGAAAGGTTGCTGCTGCTTTTGCCAGGATACTTACACACCTGGAAATCAGTTGGGCCGTGCTGGGTAAGGAGGAAACATGTACAGGCGATCCCGCCCGGAGGGCAGGTAATGAAATGGTATACCAGATGCAGGCACTTCAGAATATTGAGACTTTTAAGGCTTATGGTATTAACAAGGTAATTACAATCTGCCCTCACTGTTACAATATTTTTAAGAATGAGTACCCTGACCTGGGAGCTGATTTTGAAGTTATCAGTTACGTAAGTTTCCTTGCTGACCTGTTAAGATCCGGTAAATTGAAACTGGATAATGATGTATTGAAAGATAAGATCTTATGTTACCATGATCCATGTTATCTCGGACGGGCAAATAAAATATATGATGAACCCAGGGAGTTGCTGGGTACAATAAGCAATGAACTGAGGGAGATGAAGAGAAACAGGAGTTTTGCACTGTGCTGCGGAGCCGGAGGAGCACAGATGTTCAAGGAAGCAGAGAAGGGGGACAAGGAAATATTTATAGAAAGAACTGAAGAGGCCCTGGAGACAGGGGCTGAAATAGTGGCAACAGCATGCCCTTTTTGCATGACGATGATCACTGACGGCCTGAAATATAAGAACAGGGAAGAAGAAATACAGAATCTTGATATAGCTGAACTGATTGTCAGAGCTTTAAAAATTTAGAGTAAATAAAAAATAAGCAATACAAATGGAAAACAAAGAACTCCTGAAAAGCGGCGAATTTCTGGTACGTGACATAAGTCCTGAAGATATTTTTATCCCCGAGGAATTTGATGAAGAACAGTTAATGATTGCCCAGACCTGCAAAGATTTCCTTGAGGCCGAGGTTTACCCGCACATGGAACAGCTTGAAAAGGGTGACCGTGAACTTATGAAAACCATTCTTAAAAAGTCCGGTGAGCTCGGCCTTATGGGCGTTGCGGTAAATGAGGAATATGGTGGCTTCGGACAGTCTTTTGTCACCCAGATGCTTACAGCTGAGACTATAGGGGCGGCTTATTCATTCTCAGTTGCTTTTATGGCTCATTGTGGCATAGGGACCTTACCTATTATGTATTTCGGGAATGAAGACCAGAGGGAAAGATATGTTACCAAACTGGCCACAGGCGAGTTTCTGGGAGCATATTGCCTTACTGAGCCGGGCGCCGGCAGTGATGCCAATGCCGGCAAATCAAATGCTGTCCCTTCTGAAGACGGCAGCCACTATATACTCAACGGTCAGAAAATGTGGATCACCAATGCCGGCTTTGCAGATACACAGACAGTATTTGCAAAGATAGAGAATGACAGGGTGCTCAGTGCTTTTATTGTTGATACGGCAAGCGAAGGGGTGGTAATAGGACCCGATGAGCATAAGATGGGGATAAAAGGATCTTCCACAGCCCAGATTTATTATAATGATGTCAAAGTGCCCTCCTCCAACCTGCTGGGAAAAAGAGGAGAGGGTTTCAGGATAGCCCTCAGTATTCTGCATATGGGAAGGATAAAACTGGGGGCAAATGTTATCGGGGCAGCCAAGAGGGCTATCAACAATTCGGTGCAGTATGCCAACGAAAGGAAACAGTTTGGTATGCACATTGCCAGCTTCGGTGCAATAAAGCATAAGCTGGCCGAGATGGTGATCAGGACTTTTGCTGCTGAATCAGCTACCTACAGGGTGAGTAACGATATAGACCGGCTTATTGATCAATATATGGCTGATGGCACTGAAAAAGGAAGGGCATCAATAGATGCAATAGCACATTATGCCGTTGAAGCTGCAGTACTTAAGGTTTATGGCTCTGAAATGCTTGATATAGTGGCCGATGAGGCCGTACAGATACATGGTGGAATGGGATATTCCTCTGAAATGGAAGTTGAACGAGGTTACCGTGATTCACGGATAAACAGGATATTTGAAGGGACTAACGAAATTAACCGGATACTTGTGGTTGACACTGCTATGAAAAGAGCCATGAAAGGCCAGTACGGACTTTTTGAGGAAGCAGAAAAACTGGCGGCAGATATTAGTGCTATTAAAGCTTATACGACAGGGGGAAAAGATGATTTTTTCACCGGGAAGTCAGGATATGTCAAGAATATGAAAAAAATTGCCCTGCTCCTGCTGAACTTCGCCTCAGAAACGTTTGGGCGAAAGCTGGTGCATGAACAGGAGATCCTGAATAATATCTCGGATATTATTATGGAGATTTATGTTGCAGAATCACTGGCACTAAGGGTAGCTAAAATTGAGAAAATCAGGGGAGATGCAGCAGTTTACAGGGATATAGCCGATGTTTATACCTATGACATTATACATAAGGTGCGTAAGTGGGCTATGGATGCCATATACTCTATGGACAATGAAAACACTGAAGACCTTCTGAAAGCGGTGGATGGTCTTTCAGTAACTGCAGGGGTGAATGTTAAGGAAGCACGCAGGAGGATTGCTGACAAGCTTATAGAGGACAATACTTACAAATTCTGATAAGGAATATCACCTCCCCGCCACATCAAGGATAGCATCAAAAAGGCTGTATGGTGAACCAAGTGTAACATCCTGCGATAATTCCCAGGCCATTATTCCTCCTATGTCATTGTCTATGAGAAAAGACGTCTTTTGCTTGATGAGTGTCCTGCCATTGAAGCTGTACAGGCCATAGCTGTTTTCATCGGGCAGGGGATGGGCCATTTCAACAATATACCTGTAGGGATAGGCCCGGGGTGAACTGTCTCCCTCCCTGTAAGGTCTTTTACCATAGAAGGGTACACCCATAATGATTTTTTCGCGGGGTATGCCTGCATACAGGTGCTCATAGGTATAATCCTGGAACATGCTGAGAGGTACCTGCCTGCCCTGTGCATCGAGAACACCATAGCTCATAACATTAATATAATCCACAGCCGGATGAATTCCTGCCGAAAAAGTCACCTGTGAGGGAACCAGTGCGAGGGAGAAAAATAAGCCATTGGCCCTCAGTGAGTCGGACATCTGGCTTGTAAGTATGCTACGGTCCTGTGGAGGGATATACCAGGGATAATCTTCCCAGTCGAGATCAACACCGTCAATGTTATGCTCAAGGCAGAAATTAACCAGCTGGCTGATATAGTTCGCCCTTTTTGCCGGATCCTCAAACATGGGGAAAATCGTCTCTGACTCGTACCAACCACCCAGGACAATAAAAAGAAGGGCATCACTGCGCAGACGGCCTTTGATAATGTTAATATCAGATATACGGCCTTCAGGCACTTCAAACAGGCCATCTTCATCGGGGGCAAGGGAGAAATAATAGAGAATATCAAGATGCTGGAGGCTGTTAAGGTCAACTTCATCCATACCCCAGTACGGGAGGTAGGCTGCTATAAGAAGGTCGTTATCAGGATATTCATTTTCCTCTTTGCTGCAGGCGGCACTGATTAGTATGATTATAAAGAAGAATAAATATCTTATCTTCATCCGGCAGTCACTTTTGTTATTTAGAATCTAAATATATTATTGGCGTATTTTGCAGGTTAACCTGCGCCTGTTTATTTTTATAATTAAAAGCCCCGCCATGAAGATAAGCATTCCTGTAATATTTTTTGTCCTGGTACTGCTTTCATGCAGTAAACCTGAAGTATATAATCCCCTTGACTATGTCGATCCCCAGATAGGTTCGGTCCATGGCCGCTGGTTTTTTTATACACCGGCAGCCCGGCCTTTTGGCATGGCAAAACTGGCACCACATACTAATGCATGGGGAAGCATGGGTAGCTGGCTGCCCTGTGGCTATGACGACAGGCATGAATCAATAGAAGGCTTCGGCCATTTCCACGAATTCCAGGTAGGGGGACTGGTATTTATGCCCTTTGAGGGTGAACTGAAAACCATTCCGGGTACCCTCGATGAGCCAGATAAGGGTTACCGGTCGCGATTCACAAAGGATACGGAAATATCAATGCCTGGTTATTATTCTGTCCTGCTTGATGATTATGGGATAAAAGCTGAAATCACATCAAGCGATAGGGTTGGTTATCATAGATATACATATCCTGACTCAGAGGAATCGGGCCTGATAATCGATATAGGTCATAAACAGGGCGAGAGCAGCGATGTGACGGAAGCATTTATAGAAAAGATTTCGGGAGATGAGCTGCAGGGCTATATAATTACCTACCCTGAATATGTGAAATTCTGCGATGAAGGAAACCGTGTGAAGATGTATTTCTATATCAAGCTTGACAGGGAGCCCGCTTCATGGGGGACTTTCATGGGCGACTCAGTATCACCGGGATCAGCAATGACCAGGGGAATCTCAAATGGAATGTACCTCAGGTTTAAAACCACGGATGCAGAACAGCTGGAGATAAAAACAGGACTGTCATATACATCAGTTGAAAATGCAAGGCTCAATTATGAAACAGAAGCTGCAGAGGCAGGCTTTGACCAGGTGAGGGCAGAATCAGAGAAAGCCTGGAAAGAAAAGCTTTCTGTGATTACCGTTGAAGGAGGCAGGGAGGAAGACAGGCTCAAATTCTACACCGGTCTTTACCATGCCTTACTGGGCCGGGGCCTGGCAAGTGACGTTAACGGACAGTATCCACGCAATGATGGCGGCATAGGGCAGATCCCACTTGATGAACAAGGAAAACCGGCATATAACCATTATAATACCGACGGTATATGGGGTGGCTTCTGGAACCTTGGCCAGCTGTGGGCTCTTGCCTATCCAGGTTACCTGAACGAATACATGCAGTCGAATCTCGATTTCAGTGATGAGACGGGCTGGTTACATGATGGTGTTGCTGCCGGGGCCTATTCAAACGGTGTGCAAACAAATTTCAATGGACTGATGCTTGCAGCTACCTATAACTGCGGGATAATGGATTTTGATACTGCCAGGGCATATGCTGCTGCTCTTAAGAATGAGACAGGATATGTGGGAAGAGATTTCGGGTCAGGTAAATACGACCTGCACTATTTTGTAAAAAACGGGTATATTCATTCCTACGACACTACCCTGTCGAACGGCTGGGTCTTTAATTTCGGAGCATCCCATACCCTGGAGTTCTGTTTTAGCTCATTTGCCGTGGCCGAATTTGCCAGGGCACTGGGCAAAACAGCAGATTATGAACAGCTTATGAA